>SKND01000058.1 GCA_007120695.1 Bacteroidales bacterium
CGATTACTGATCATAATGAGGTTACCTGGCCGTGGACCGCTTTTGCCGAAATGGAGGCAAGCAATACATCGCGCAACAGGATGGAAAGCGCACCGGAGACAATGCCGGGAAATTTTAATTATGAGAACAGGAATCCTGAGGAACTTGGAATGATTGATATACAGGCAAATGAACTTTCCCGGCATCATCATATGGGAAGCTTCTTCAACGATCATAACAGCACAACAACTGAGCTGGAATCACTGGAGGCTACTGCAGCGAAGGATGGGATTACAATGCTTTATCATCCGGGACGCTACCAGGGCAGGGATCCGCAATTATTTAACCTGGAGTGGTATCTTGATCTGTATGATAGTTATGATCATCTCTTCGGTATGGAGGTATATAACCAGGGCGACCGTTATCCCGGTGATAGAAAGCTGTGGGACTCCGTTCTTACAGTTACCATGCCGGAAAGACCTGTTTGGGGTTACTCAAATGACGATATGCATTCTTTGCCTCATGTAGGGCGAAACTGGAATGTCCTAATCCTGCCTGAGCTGTCACATGAATGGGTTCGTACCGGGTTGGAGCAGGGATTAAGCTATTTTGTGTATGCCCCCGAAGGTCATAATGGTCCGGTTCCGCCTTCAATCGAATCAATCAGTGTAAATGGCCGGCGCGGCACAATTGATATTACAGCCTCAAATTATGAATCTATTGTCTGGATATCCGGCGGCAATGTGGTTCAGGTAGGTAGTTCCTTTAATTTGAATGAGCTGAATAACGGGAGTGATCAAGCAGAGACACTGCCGTATATCAGGGCGAAGCTATATGGGGCAAGTGAAACAGTAACCGGAACACAGCCTTTTGGTATCAGTAAGCCCTGACCAAAATGCTAAATAAACTTAAAATGTCTGTTTTTTTGAACAAAAGAACTAATTTTGCTGTTAATTTTATTAAGAGCTTTATTAATTAAGCAATTATAAGGCAAAGTAATTAGGTTTAGGTTTAGGTTTAGGTTTAGGTTTAGGTTAGGTTGGTGAAAAACCCCTGTAATGCTGAGGTTTTGGTAGTTCCTCGAGGCACACACAGGGGTTTTTTGATTTTATAATTAATGTCTGTCGATAATCTGTTCCAGACACAAACTTTATAGACGGGATCTAATTAAAATTCATTAATAAGCTGACACGATATAGTAACAATATTTTGATAATTGATCTAAAATACCTTAATTGCAACTTGTTCCCTGATAGGGGAAATTCCGGCAGAAAATATTTATTACTGTATCAACCTTCAAATAAACATTATGGACAGAAGAAAATTTATCAAGAAGGGTGTTGTTTCCGCTGCAGCCTTTACTATTGTACCCTCCTTTGTCCTCGGAGGCACTAAACATGTTGCGCCGTCAGACCAGCTTACCAAAGCAATAATCGGTGTAGGCTCGATGGGCAGGGGTCATATCGAATACGATAATACAAGAGTTGTGGCAATTTGTGACGTTGACAAAAACCATATCGATATGGCCAGGCAGCGAATTCCAAACCCGGTAAAGGTATATCATGATTACCGTGAGATGCTGCTAAACCCTGATATAGATATTGTTCATGTTGTTACTCCTCCTCACTGGCATGGAGTAATGAGTATTGATGCAGCAAAAGCAGGAAAGGATGTCTGGTGTGAAAAACCAATGACACGAACAATTGGAGAAGGGATAAGGTTGAAAGACACAATAGCCAGGTATGAAAGGATCTTCAGGTTGAATACATGGTTCAGATTCCGGGGGAATTTTTATGGTTTAGGTACCACTGTTGAGCCAGTTAAGAAGCTGGTTGATAGCGGGATGCTTGGCTGGCCGTTAAAATTCACCGTTAATGCGGCAACCGGGTTTGACTGGAAGTTTCAGTGGGTTGGCCGTACAGACCTTGATGTACAACCTGTTCCATCCGAACTGGATTATGAGATGTGGCTTGGACCGGCTCCATTCAAACCTTATCATCCGCACCGGGTTCACAATACATTCAGGGGGTACTGGGATTATGACGGAGGAGGTCTTGGAGATATGGGACAGCATTACCTTGATCCCGTTCAATACCTGCTTGGCAAAGATGATACAAGCCCTGTACGTGTCGATGTAGATGCTCCACAGCAGCATCCTGATGCTGCCGGCAAATGGAACCGTGTTGAACTGACTTATGAAGACGGGTGCAAGATAATTCTTGACGGTGAGAACAGGGATAAAGATGCTGCCTATATTGAAGGACCTGATGGTAAACTATTTCCAGGGTTTAAGTCAGACATACCGGATCTTCAGAAGAAACTGGCTGCATTTCCTGATCCGGAGCCACAGGTAACTGATTTTTCAGACGCAGTAAGGAAAAGGAAAACATTTGCACTTAATGAAATGAACGGATTTCGTTCATGTACCCTGGTAAATATGGCCATAATTGCCATACGACTTGGCCGGTCGCTGGATTTTGATCCGGTAAAATGTGAATTTATTAATGACCATGCGGCTAATCTGATGGTAAACCAGCCAATGAGAGCTCCATGGAATGTTTGAATTTAATATTTAAGTAGTTATGAGAATATATTGGATTTTTATTACAGCTATACTGGTTTTTACTGGCCTGAATACCACTTCGTCTTCATGCCAGAATATTTACGGGCTGTCTGTTAGTGAACTGATAGAACGTTTACCAGCAGAAAACAGAGAAGACCAGGACCGTATTATCAGCCGGCTGGCAGAATCCGGTGCAGATGCAATAGGCTTGATTGGAAATAACCTTGTTGCCCCCGGTAGTGGAGATGATGTTAAGTTCAGGTATGCGTTAAGCGGAATTGTAAAACATGTTGGACAGGGTGATGATCCCTTCCTTAAGATAAATGTCTCTGCCGCATTGTGCAAGGCTCTTTCAGATGCTTCTGATGCTGAGGTTAAGGATTTTATTCTGCAGGAGCTTCAGTATATAGCCGGAGATGAGGCTGTGCTTCATGTGGCTCCATACCTTTCCGATTCCAGGCTCTCTGATCCTGCAGCAAGAGTGATGGTTAATGTTGGAACAGCTCATGCCGGAGGAGCATTGCTTCACTTTCTTACCCGTTCAGAAGGTGAAGCACGGATTAGTATTATTCAGGCATTAGGCAACATGCGATACACCTCTGCAGCATCCCGGTTAAGGCCGTTTGCACATTCGGATAATCCAGCCTTAAAGGCTGCTGCATATAATGCCCTTGCCGCGATGGGAGATACTGAGTCGGCAGCGATATTATTTGAAGCTGCAAAGTCTGCTGGATTTGATTACGAGCCAACCAGGGCCACTGCATCATGGTTGCTGTTACTAGAAAATATGATCGCAAACGGAAATAAACCATTAGCCGATAAAATGACTTATGAGGCTCTAAACAGCGGCAAGGTGCCTTCTCATACAATAATTGCGCTTATTAAGCTTTAAATACTTTGTAACTTTAGTTTAACTTGTAAACCCGCGTCCTCTGGTCGCGGTAATGTCCTGGCGGGGCTTTGCCCGAAATGCCTTTATGATTAAAAAAATGAAGAAATTTACCCGACTACTGGCATTATTTAGTTTTATCCTGTTAATGATCGCTGCAGCATGCAATGCTTTTGCTGGCAGGTCCCACACGGAAGGTCAGGTGGATTATGGCAGGGGATATTATTATCCTGCACCTGA
>SKND01000152.1 GCA_007120695.1 Bacteroidales bacterium
AGAATAGCACTTGGCATGAAACAGCTTACCCCGCATCCATGGGATTCGCTGGATACAAACCTTAAGGTGGGTGATAAAGTTAAGGGCAAAGTAGTGGTAATGGCTGATTATGGTGCATTTGTGGAGATTGCCCCAGGTGTAGAGGGATTGATTCACGTTTCTGAAATGTCGTGGTCACAGCACCTTCGCAGTGCCCAGGAGTTCATGAAAGTAGGTGATATTGTCGAGGCTCATATACTGACACTTGACAGGGAAGAGAGAAAAATGTCGCTCGGAATCAAGCAACTTAAGCCCGATCCGTGGGAAATGGTTGAAGAGAAGTACCCTGTGGGATCCAGACACACTGCGAAAGTTCGCAATTTTACAAATTTCGGCGTGTTTGTTGAAATAGAAGAAGGTGTTGACGGACTAATCCATATTTCGGACCTGTCATGGACCAAGAAAATCAAACATCCGGCTGAGTTTACCTCCATTGGCGAGGACATTGAAATTGTTGTACTTGAAATTGACAAGGACAACCGCAGATTGAGTCTGGGCCACAAACAACTTGAGGAGAATCCATGGGATGTGTTTGAATCTGTTTTCAGTGTTAACTCGGTTCATGAAGGCACAATAACCGACGTATTTGATAAGGGAGCGCTTGTTGCTTTGCAGTATGGAGTTGAGGGATTTGTCTCCTCAAGGCATATGGTAAAGCAGGATGGAACTGCTGCCAAGGTAGATGAGAAACTACCCTTTAAGGTTATCGAGTTTTCAAAAGCAGCCAAACGGATCATACTTTCTCACACAAAGGTTAATGAAGAAGAGAGTGCCCCCAGGGAAGAGGGCAAAGCCAGGCAGGCCGCTCCTGCTCCCCAGAAAACAATGCGTAAATTGAAAACCAACCTGGAGAGAACAACCTTTGGAGATATTTCCGAACTTGCTTCACTGAAAGAAGAGATGGAAGAAAGTGCCAAAGATACCAGAAAGAAAAAGAAGGACGACAAGGAAAAGGAAAGCGGTGAAGAATAACCAGGCTGAAATTTAATTAGCTATTTGTTGGTAAAACTCACAATTATTTAGTTATTTTAGCAAAAGATTAGATATTAATAGTTCAAACATATGAAACACTCAGGCTTTAATTACAATTTTTTGTATTATTTTAGCTGAGTGTTTCAGATATAAGATAAGAACTATAACTAAAACTTTTAACAATGGAATTCAATATTGAGAAGTTTGATAATTACACGAAAATAAAGGTGCTTGAAGAAAAGCTTGATACCCATATTGCTCCGGCTCTGAAATCTGAACTTGTTCTTATTTCCGGAAAAGGAGAGAAAAATGTGGTGATGGATCTGAGCAACTGCAAGTATTGTGATTCGTCCGGCCTAAGCGCGATATTAGTCGCCAACCGTCTAAGTAAGAATGCAAACGGTATTTTTGTTCTGACGGGGCTGAATGATGCTGTAGAGAGGCTGATTACAATTTCACAGCTTGATACAGTGCTGAATATTACACCTACAGTTCAGGATGCTGCTAAACTTATTGAAAACGAACAGCAAGCCGGGTGATTTAAAACTTAACTGACCACAGTGTCATTTTCCTTTACAATATTGGGGAGTAGCTCAGCTGTTCCGACTTCCGAAAGATTTCCTGCCGCTCATGTTGTTAATATACATGAGCGGTATTTTTTGGTAGACTGTGGTGAAGGCGCACAAATACAGCTCAGGAGAAATAAAATCGGTTTTGGCAAAATTGATCATATATTTATCTCTCACATCCATGGCGACCATACATTCGGGCTTTTCGGACTAATAAGCACATTCAGTCTGCTGGGAAGAAAATCTGACCTGCATATCTTTGCCAATCCGCTCCTTAAATCTATCCTTGAAGATCACAGGAAATACTATTATGAACACCCCCTTCCCTTCAATATCATATTCCACCCTCTGGGTTCAAAAAAGAAGGAACTTATTTACGAGGATAAAAAAGCTGAAGTATATACGATTCCGCTGAAGCACAGGATACCTGCCTGCGGTTTCCTTTTCCTGGAAAAACCCCCACCGCTTAATATCATAAAAGAACAAGTCATCCGGCAGGAAATTCCGGTAAAAGATATTGCCGGTATCAAATCCGGAAAAGATTTCGTTAACAAAAAGGGCGAGATCATTCCTAACTACCTCCTGACTTTACCTCCTTTTAAGCCCAGATCACTTGCATACTGCACCGACACAAAACTCACAGAATCAATTCTGCCTCAGATAAAAGAGGTAGATATTCTTTATCATGAGGCAACATATCTTCACAATATGCTTGAAAGGGCAGTGGAAACAGGACATTCAACAGCAAAGCAGGCCGGGATGCTGGCAAGAAAAGCCAATCCCGGTAAACTCATAATCGGTCATTTCTCAGCCCGTTACAAAGACACGGAACCGCTGCTGGAGGAGGCAAGACATGAATTCTCCAGAACTTTCGCGGCTATTGAGGGAGAATGCCATACTATAGAGCAGGTGCGGATGAAACGCTAAAATATCATCTCTCTATGGCTAATAAAGAGTCTCATCAATTACTTCCCAGCTTATTGAACCCCTATCATCTATTTCATACCTCAACAATATGGCACCTGCCATATGCCCGTCTTCAAAATAGGCAAACACCCACCGCTTATTAAGGATATGGATTCCGTCATGAAAGTAAAAACCCATTGATCCTCCCAGCACACCTGAACTCCTGATCAGTTCCGGATCGCCGACAAGATCATCTCTAAGTTCCTCAACCGGGTTTTCGAGGCCTTTCTTCATCAGATCCTCCAACTGGCTGCTGTCCAGAAAAGGGGGTATAGCATTTGAAATTCTCAACCTCTGGATCAGCAGGGAAAGACTGTCGTTACGGTGTCTTAAATTAGATTGCCGCTGCTCTATAATTGCAATACTCGCCTCCAGCGACTCAACTTTTTCCTGATTGCCGAGTGAAAAAACAAGGTAAACAAGCAAGAAAGCAATTATTACTGATTGAATAACCAGTATAAAATAACAGTATCTTTTATTCATTGATGCAGGTTTTATGGTTAATTACGGCAGACAAAGGCAAAAGTAAGAACAACAGGCCAACTATCAAATTTTATGATGTAATAAAAGCGGACAATGGTTGTCCGTAACGGACTATGGTCTGGTATGGTTAATGGCATTGAGTTCACGAAATGCAAGAATGGTTATCCAGAATACAACGGATAAAGATCTGAGATTATCTGTGAGGTGCATTAAAGATTGACAGGTTACAACAAGTTTTTATTATAATTTTATAACTTTAGCCCTCCCGGCAATTCCAGCCGGGAGGTTTTTTTGGATATACCGGAGAGGAGAACCCGCAGGATTAGCTGTTTTCTTTCTCCCTGATAAGATTCAGGCATATCACTTGAGATATTCAAATGACGGGATTATTAATGAGGCTGATATTATTTCTGCTTTTTCTGACTTTTACAAATCGTGAAGTACCTGCCCAGGAGAAAAGTCCAGTCCGGATACTTGCCGGTGCAGGCTGGGCTCATGTCGGAATCAGGGATAAGGGTATTTCTCCACTGTATTACAACGGAAGTCATACACTAATAACCTCATCACTTATATCCGGGGGAGACAGCATTTTCAATAATGTGGAAATTAATTTTCTCTTCGGCAACATAACGCCCG
>SKND01000016.1 GCA_007120695.1 Bacteroidales bacterium
CATATGAAATTATTAAACTGGAAATTTCTTAAATATCTAATTTTGATTATATGTATTTATTTGGTGACAAGGAGCTATATTTTTTGGACCAATGAAAGCAATCTCACCTGGCCTCCCCTGTTTTTAGGTCGATTTTGCATCCAATCTGTTCAATTCCGCGAAAGTGAAATTGTAAAACAGAGTTAAACAAATTGACTGTTTATTTCTTTACTTTGTTATATCAATGATTTATATATGGATAGATCAGGATTTGACATCTCGTGGTTGTTCAGGCTAAATTTTATCAAGTGGGTCGCCGGGGGGGCGGCAGGCATTTTTCTGCTTGTGCTGCTGCTTACCTCGCCTCTTATAATAAGGCCTTTGTACCAGTCCGAGGCCATTATCTATGTTCCCCTGACTCTTTTTAGCCGGCAGTATGAGCAGTTGGGAGTTGGCTTCGGCAATAATGAAGAGATAGACGCACATATTCAGATTCTCAGTTCAAGCCAAATGCTCGACAGCCTGGATGCTGTCTTCAGCCTTTCGGAAAAGCTCGGTATCGACATGAACGATCCCGGCGGGCGCAGCAGGTATTACCGTATTGCAGGAAGCCGGATTACGGCCGGAAAGACACGATACGGCTCAGTATCGGTCAGGGTAAGGGACAAAGACAGGGAGTACGCAGCTGAGATGGCCAACCGGATAGTGGAGCTGGGCGATCTTATAAAGGAAGACATTCTTTTGGAGAACAGGCTTGCAGCCTACAATTTTGCAAAGGAGCTTTACAGCGAAAAGCTGGAGGAAACGCTGGAGATGGAGAGGCAGATCATGGAACAGGAAGGAATATTGACGGTGCAGCGTTTGAGAGATGGAACAGCGGATATCAGTTTCGCTGAAATATTTGGCCATGCTGAAGGAGTTGATGGCGCTACTCCCGATGTGATAAGGCAGTTAACTACTTATGAAGCTGAGTTATGGAATCTGATCTCCTTAAAGAATAACTATGAGAGGGTAAGAAAGAGCCTTGAGACTCCCATTCCGCGGAGTTATATCATATCGCCCGCTGTTATTGCCGAAAAACCGGCATGGCCGCCACGGCTGATCATAGCTTTTGCTGCTGTAATTGCATATGTAATTATAATGGTCTTTATCAGGATAGTCAGAATGGATTAATCAACCGGGTCGGGATGCCAGGGAAAGCAATAAACAGATACGGTATACTTATAGTGACATTTATTGTTGCGATGGTTGTTGCCATTGTTTTTGCAGGATCATTGCTCTATCCCCTGCTTGCGCTCATAACCGGTGCCATCCTTGTTTTCGTTTTCGCCCGGCTTATTGTGCGTTTTAATCTGCAGGCGGCCCTGCTGAAGCTGATGGCTTTTGTGCTTCCCTTTTCAGTGCCGGTTCCGCTGATAGATGGTTCAATGATCAGGGTGCCGGGAGAACCGCTGGCCCTGGTTGCCGCAGCGGTGCTTTTTATAGAAATAGCGGGCGGATCTTTTAAAAGACTGAATGATCCACTGCACAAGGAGTTCCTGTGGCTGGTGCCGTTTGCCGCTGCGTTTATTGTTACAACACCCTTTTCACAGATCCTTGTTGTTTCGGCAAAATTCTCATTTATCAACCTGCTTTACATGCTGGTGTTTTACATATTCGTTGCACGGCACCTGAGGTATAACAGCAACCTGTTCTTCCAGATGATTCTGCTCTACAGCATGGGGATGATAGTGGTGGTGTTGTGGAGCCTTCACAGGTTCTGGCAATGGGAATGGAACCCCGTAGTGATACGGGGGATCTTTTTACCGTTTTACAATGATCACACCATATTTGGAGCTGCAGCAGCCATTCTTGCTGCCCTGTGGTTTTCGACCATCTCATTGTGCAGTAACAACAAAACACGCATTTTCTGGCTGGTAACGGGTTTGTTTTTCTTTATGACAGTGGTTTATACTACCAGCCGGGCCGCCCTGCTCAGTCTGCCGGTTTTTATCCTGGTTTTGGTACTTCTTTATTTAAAGCTGAAAGTAAAGCACCTGCTAATAATTGGTAGCGCTATTGTTTTAGGGGTTTTGATTTTCCACCGCCCATTGATCGGCCGGATGCAGCAGGTTGAGGCCCTTTCATACGATGTAAATGCGGGAATCGGGGAGAGGACAGTTTCATCTGCCAACATCAGCACCGATGTGTCAAATATTGAAAGGCTTAACAGGTGGGTGTCGGCATGGAGAATGTTTAAAGAGAGGCCGTTGACAGGTTTTGGTCCCGGAACTTACCAGTTTACCTATATTCCCTACCAGGAGCATTCACTGATGAACAGGCTCACCGTTACAGATCCATGGAATGTGCCTGAAGGATCAGGAGGCACTGCCCATTCGGAGTACCTGCTGGCGCTAAGTGAGATGGGGGTTCTGGGACTGGCGGGGTGGCTGATTTTTATCGGGAGACTCATGTTTCTGGCTTTCGACCGAAGTATTGGCCTTCGTTCACGCGTTACTATAATTGCAGCATTTGCTGCTTTGGCTACCTGGTTTTTTCATGCTTTTTTTAACAATTTCCTGAATACCGATAAATTTGCCTTTCTGTTCTGGGGAACTGCGGCATGGCTTGTTACAAACTATCACATTAAAGATGAAGAGCACCTATTACGGAAAAATTGAGGAATATTATGACGGCGATGCTGCCGGCTTTGAGGAGCGCTACTGGCAGAACCCTGTTCTGCAGCGCATGAGACAGGACTTCAGGGAAGAGGTGAAGCGGTTCGGCTTCGGCAGCATGCTTGAGATAGGGTATGGAACCGGACTTGACCTGGTTCATTTTGCCGTGACCCATCCTTCCGTTCAGGTAGCAGGGATCGATATTTCGGGCGAGATGCACCGGATAGCATCCGCTAAGATAGATAACCTGCAACTGGATAATGCCTTTGCGGCAAAGGGTAAAATTGAGGAACTGGAAGATATCTTTCCCGGCAGGCAGTTTGATATGATCTACGTATTTTTTGGCGCCCTCAACACAGTGGAAGATCTGGAGGGAGCCGCCAGGATACTCCACCGCCTGGCAACACCCGGAGGCGTGCTTGTCCTCTCATTTGTGAACAGACATTACCTGGCGGGTATGTTTATAGAGCTGCTCAAGCTTCGTTTCAGGGCGGCATTTTCAAGGCTCAGGACCAGCTGGGGAGGTTACTCGCCTTCACGAAACCTGCCAAGCCGGTGTTACAGCACCGGTCAGATACGAAAAGCTTTCAGCAATTTCATCCCGGTCAGGAGGAAAGGCTACAGCATCGTCAGTCCGGCCTGGTATTATCACAGGCTTAACCGGCTGTTAAGGAGATTTGGCAGGATTTTGTGGAAGACCGATATGGCATTGCAGAAAACGCCGCTATGGAAGTTCGGCGAATACACCCTGTTTGTTTTCAGAAAGCCTGACAACGGGGGCAAGTAACTGTACCGGGCCCCGGTAAATAATCCCGGCCCTGTGGTGGAGCTCAGGGTACAGGGTACCCATGGGAGAGGTGGAGAGCAGCGCTTCTGCGGTAACCTTTCCGTAGTTCCGTCTTAAACGGTTCTCCGGTATCATTTCAGTTTCTGCGTTCAGCATCCGGGCAAGGGTATTTGAAAAGTCAAGTTGCGTGATAATATCTCCCGAGAAGATATTCAGGTTGCTCCCTTTTGAGCCATG
>SKND01000247.1 GCA_007120695.1 Bacteroidales bacterium
ACCGCATGCCCCGGCATGGTATATACAAAGCTCTCCTGGTCGCTTAGCTCGTTTTGCTCTTCATCTGTCCAGTTAATAAATATCCATGCTTCCTGGGTTTCAGCCGTAAGGGTAACCTGTTCACCCTCATTATAAAGGGGTTGTTCGGGATCAATGGATACCGTACCGCCGGCACCCACAGGGTGTATTTCCACCGAAAGGGTAATAGGAGCAAAATTTGCAGTAAGTAAAAGATTATGGGGCGGCATGGTGAACTGGTAACTTACTTCAGTGCTCACCACATTATCCTGTTCATCAGTCCAGTTGACAAAATAGTATTGATTTTCGACGGTTGCAGTAACCGAAACATTAGCGCCGGCTTCAAACTCTCCTTCGCCATCAACAGTCCCGCCTTGCGGCAGATCAGCCACAAGAGTTACCCCAAATAACGCGGGATTATTGTGCACCCCCGGACCGGACTCCCACTTCAGGAAGGGATATGTTCCACCTGTTATGATTTCCCATGTATCATCAAAATCCCATTCCCCGAATGTATTTACATCGATCATTTCAGCGGTGGTTTTACCTTCACCGCCTTCACTGGTTGGTTGTCCTGATGTTTCTGTATCCCAGTAGCAATGTTCAATACTAACATCATTTGATATCTCAGCCACCAGTCCGCCGGTCACAGAGTTTCCGGAAACAATTCCTGTACTGTAACAATTTATGAAAGCGCCATAATTTATTCTACCCACCAGTCCGCCAACATTCGAGCTCCCGGTCACCTTCCCTGTACTGTAACTATCAATAACTAAAGAATCGCTCATTGACCAATTGTAACCGATAAGCCCTCCCGTATCATCATTACCATATACATTGCTTGTGCTGAAACTTCTTTTAATGGTGCTACTTTGGCTGAAACCAACCAATCCCCCAAGGTGCATTCCGTCACCCGCAAGGTCAATGTAATTAACTGGCCCTTCGCTGTAAGAATTTTCTATAATTCCATTTCGAAGCGATCCTGCCAGTCCACCTACCCTGTTATCTCCATATACCCTGGCAGAACTATAACTTTCCGAAACATTCACCAGCATAGCATGCCCAAGCAGTCCGCCAACATCGCCTTTTCCGCTTACCTTACCGGTGCTATAGCAATTATCTACAGTCCCGTATATTAATCCCGACAGTGCGCCGGTATGCCTGTCACCACCCGTGATATTAACATTGACCAGTCCAAGGTTTGATATACTGGCATAAGAGGCATATACCATTCCGAACAGGCCCTGATGGTTCTCCTGGCGGTTAATGTAGAGACCGGAAATGGTATATCCCTGTCCGTCGTATCTTCCATAAAATGGGTTATCATTATTTCCTATCGGCTCCCACCCCTGGCCGCCGTTCCAGTTTACAGTTGCAGAGGCGTCTATATCTGTCATCTGCTGATAATATTTACCGATAGATTCTTCAGGATTCCGGGAGATCCAGTATAGTTCCTCAAGGGTATATATCAGATATGGGTTATGAGATTCACCACTACCGGCAGGTGCTACAGGCGTAGTCTGTGAATAGATTGCAGGGACTGCCAGCATCACCAATCCAATAATTAAGAATGAGCGTAAAAGTTTATCCATCTTCAAAAATTTTAGTTTGCGGATTAATATTACAATAGGTTAACTTCTTTCTGTTCCTTTTATCAACTTTTGGATGCCTGCCGGACCATAAACATTGCGAGCAGGCAAAAATTATACATCCGGCAACCTTTTAATGCAGGCTCCCGGTCAGATGATTTCTATTTAATAAGCTAATTCAATACAGGATTTAAGAGTAAATATATTTTATATCTTATATTTTTTATTTATTAAGGTTTATGTATTTTATTGAATTGCAAATCATTGCGTCAATTTCGTATTGCAGTCTTTTTGGAAAAAGCTTATAATGCAGCTTTTGTTGACAAGGTAAAATCAATTTTAAGATTTTGCAAATTTTTTTAATGTATTTTTGCAGGACTTTTATACATCCTTGATTTGTCCGGAATAATACCTGCCTTCCTATAGAATATAATGATATATAGATATTTAAGTAATATTTAATTTGTGATGGATGCTTCCTTTGTTGATTCAAATCTATTTAATTATGGTATCCTTCCGCTTCTGATATTTCTCTCTAGAGTAGGAGATGTTACCATCGGTACGATCAGGATCATTTTTGTATCAAAGGGCAAGAAATACCTTGCCCCGATACTAGGATTCTTTGAGGTTTTCATTTGGATTCTGGCAATTTCCAGAATCATGCAAAACCTTGATAATTACATTAACTACGTTGCCTATGCAGGTGGCTTTGCCGCTGGCAATTATGTTGGTATGCTGCTTGAAGAAAAGATCGCGATGGGGGTGCTGATAATACGCGTAATTACGCAAAAGCCTGCTGACGCGCTTATAGAACAACTTACCAGCCTGGGATATGGCATAACAAGCGTTGATGCCAGGGGGAGCAAGCAGGATGTGAATATCATCTACACCATAATACACCGGAAAGAGATGAGGCATGTCGTTGATATAATCAAACACTATAATCCCAAAGCATTCTATTCGGTAGAGGATGTCCGTTATGTCAATGAGGGAGCATTCCCGGCGCGTAGTACCCTGCTTGGGAAAACACCGAACGGAAGTGCTTTCAGAAGGTGGAGAAAGGGGAAGTAAAATCTTGCCTGACAGGGTCATTAATAGTGACAAACCCTTACCGGTAATTAAGCTCTTGGTCATTACCAGTGCGTACCGGTATTACCGGTTAAAGACAGTTAAAGCCGATCCAAAAAGGTAAACTCAGCAAAACTACTATTGATAAATCAATCCGGTGATCTTTCCGAGCCATTCGGCATCAATATTATCAAAATTACCGTAGGAGGTACTGTCAACATCAAGCACGGCGATTATGGTGCCTGTCTTATCTCTGACGGGGACAACAATTTCCGATTTTGAGCGTGCATCACAGGCAACGTGACCCGGAAACTTATTTACATCAACAACTACAATGGTTTGATTCTGCTGAACAGCAGCCCAGCAGACACCCTTGCCAAAATCCAGCACCTGACAGGCAACCGGTCCCTGATACGGTCCAATCACCAGCCTTTTTCCCCTTCTGAAATAAAACCCGGTCCAAAAAAAACCATCCATTTTATGATGCAAAACGGCTGCAACAGTAGCCATTTTTGCCAAAGGATCAGATGACTGTTCGAGAAGTCCTGATAGTTGTTCGGTAACCCTCTGGTATCGCTTTTGTTTCTTTTCGGCAATTTCCACCGGTTTTATTATTTTGAGTTTTTCCCGAAAATTCCAAACGGATCAACAAAAGTTTTGACAATCTTTTTGCCTTTCTTCGGATCGCTAGGAATCATTGTCATAACAGGTATTTCAGACCTGTTAATTATTTCATGCGCAAATGTGCCTATATAGTGGTCTCTCCAGTCAGACTCCTGGTGCGTCATTACCATAATCAAATCGGCATCTATATCCAGGGAGTATTTAATAATAACTTCATAATCAGGAATATCAGACTTTTTAAAAAGTTTAATGTTACATGGTACTCCATTCTCTTCGATCATTGCTTTTGCCCTTTTCATCTTTGCATAGATCCTGCTTCGGGTCATGCTGATTCCGCCCGTTAAAACGGAAA
>SKND01000435.1 GCA_007120695.1 Bacteroidales bacterium
AAAATATCTCCGGATCAATGATTACGGGTTTGGATGCTGCTTCCCGGTTTAGTTCTGAAAAAACTGAATTATCATTGTAATTACTTATCTTATCTTCAATATCTTTCAATTGTTCCTTTATCACTGCAAGCAACTGATCTGCAAAATAATCATCGATCCCAGGAAGGACAATATCCATTCTTGTACCCATTGAAAACAGGTTGCGATAAGTAGCTGAAGGCATATAGTGATCTGATTATTTGGAGGGCTAAAATAATATTTTTTCCTAATATCTCCGCAAAAAACCGGGTTAATCAAAGCAAACGCAAGACAGGTGAGGCATTTAGCAACCTTTGCGAAAAAGTGCGTATTTGCAGTACTTATTTTGTAACTAACTATCAGTAGTTTTATATAATATATAGAAAAATCCGAGATCTTTCAGACAGCAGTGATTTCATGTAAATGGTGACCAGTGCAATGCCTGATATGCAAATAGAACTTACTGTCCGTTTACCCTGGAAGAGAACTTCGTTTAAATGGCCTTATTCACCACCGGCTAATTCGTAATTATCCCCAGGCGTTAAGGCAAATGTAAATGACCCTGAAGTATCATCGTACTCAAAATTAACCATTTCATCTATTGTGGTATTAGTAATCACCATTGTATCCGGATCCCATCCATCATTATTATTGGTGATCGTTGATTTTTCCTCTCCATCAATATATGTGTATGTATACTCTGATCCACCCGTAGCAACCGGAAAGATTTCAACATTTAAATTCCCTGACTTCTGACTGTCCTTCGATACGACTACACCTTTGCCTCCAATAAAGATTGGGATTTTATTTTCCGGCAAGCTATAAGCCTCAAGCGTAGTTGGTCCATAAAACATTTTTCCTGTTTCATAATCAATCCATTTTCCTTCAGGAAGATACACATCCCGTGAAACAGCTGTTTCGAAATCTGTTCCAAACAACGGTGTTGCCAGCATTGATGGGCCAAGCATCCATTGATACTGCTTTTTATCACGGCTTATGAGATCATATGTATTTTCATCGTTTGGAAAAGCTATATGTAAAGGTGTCATAGTATGCGGGTATCCTGAATTGTAACTGTCAATGGCTGCACTATATATATAAGGGGCGTATTTGTCATGCCATAATGCTGCTTTTAAAGCAATTTCCTCATACTCCTTGTGTTCCATCAGCCAGGGGCCTCTACCAAAAGACATGCCTGGTGTAACAGCAGCCAGCATTGCATTTCTTATGAAATACTTCCGGAAAGTATTATTTGTCGTCCCTGTGATCGGTGTTCCGCCAATAATATCCGGATATCCATTTGCCGCGCCACTCGCCGCATTATTTAATAAATTAAGGGGAATACGATGAGGATCTGCATGATAATGCTCTCCGGTTCCGGCATAAGAATCATTAATTCTGATAAGATCACCCGGCACCGAGTAAGAAGCATTTCGAACAATCACCAAATAGCCATTATCTGCAAGATGTTTGTTAAAAGGATTCCACATGGCATCCTGATATTGTTTATCATAAATCATAGCGTCTTCTTTTAGGCCATCCACACCCCAAAGGTCAAAGTTTTCTTTAAACCATTCCATTGCTTCTGTATTAAAGCTATCAAGAAAAAATATTGGCCCACCCGGGAATGAATTATTTGTCGATCTGACTAACATCCCGTCACGATTCTTTAAAAGATAATTTTTCTCAAGTGCTTCAACCGGGAATAGACCATCATTTTGCTCATTGTACCTCGGACTTATTGGATCTTTAAAATGGTTTCTAATGCCTATGAGTAAACTTATGTTATTATCTGAGAATAACTTTTTAAGTGCTTCCGGGTCAGGGTACCTTGGGTTTGGCAGCCCATCATTTCTTGGAGTTGGCGTATCATCCCACATCCCGAAGCTTACCGTTGTCCCTTCAGTTCCTGATCTGCGTGCACCGGGCCAAAATCCGGAGCCGACTACACCCCATTGAAGTGGAAAACCTTTGTCAAGATATGTTTTAATGTTCTCCATTACAGAAGATTGATACGTATCCCAGCCAAGGGCACCATACGCCTCCCAACCTACATTAAACATTGTATATCGTGGTTTTACATCCGGGTAGCCTTCATCTATTCTCACATCCTTATAATCAGCGTAGATTTTTTCCAGATCATCCCCAATGAAGTAATAAAGGGTAGTCACTTTTTCCACATCAGCTAAACCAATGCGGTTTTCTTCTTCCGTGAAGCCAACTCTTTTCTTTCCTGTATCAAACAGTACCTGGGCAAAGCCATGTTTCGGGAATATTGCAAAATTTGAAACGAATCTTCTACAACTTCCCTGGTTTGTAATTTCATCCCTGACCAAACCTATCACATTGGCTGCATCTCTTGCAGTAACATGAAATCCACAAGGAGCATCTACATCATTAAACTCATTGGCGTGAGAGCCATAATCGCCCAGACCATAAACAGGATCTAACGAAGCAGTCCGGGCATCAATGATATATAATGCTTTCTGATCATTTAATGCCCTGTTAGCCGATTCTTCCTCAACGATTTCAAATTGTTCATTTTCAGAAGGAATAATGCTGAATTTGGCATAATTTTCAAAAAGATCAATGATTACATTAGCCTGATCACCACTTGATGTTGTTACAATCATGTGAACATGGTCTTCATTATGAGCTTCAAGATTAGTAAATACAGCATCAAATAATTCGCTTCCACCGGCTTTTGTAAATCTTAATCCAGAGACAGGATGTTTATCAGCTACAACTGTGCCATCTGATCTTTGAAAGGAATATTTAAAGCCCTCCTTTTCAATAGTAATCTTATAATTTCCATGAGAAATCTCAATGTTTTCATCTGTTTCGGTTACAACATTGTATTTATCGGAACCACAAGAACTTAGAAAGGCATATAATATAACCAGTATTATTGTTATAATGTTTTTGTAATTCATGTTTATATTATTATTTACGTTTAAGATTTGTTTTCGTACCCATACATTTATTCAACTCTGTAATTGTTTCCAGGAGTAAACAGGAATTCATATGCATGCCGGTTCCAGCTTCCACTTACCTGCTCACCCGTGCTTTGGTTTACCACTGCTGGATTCTTCCAGTCCGGATTGGCAAGGGTAATCGTGCTTTGGGTTACTCCATCCTTATCATAAAAAACCATCTGGGTATTGCTGGTAACCGGATAAAGCCGCCCTTTTAGCTCCCCGTTAATTTTTTCTACAACAATACCGCTGCCTCCCACAAATAATGGAGTTTTGCCTATTGGAAGCGGATAATTCAGTAATGTAGTTGGTCCCAGATGTATTTCACCACTGTCATATTCCATCCATGTGCCCTCTGGCAGGTAGACATCCCGGCTGGTTGCCGTATCATAGTCATCTCCATACAGCGGAGTTGCCAGAAGGGATTCACCAATCAGCCACTGATAACTGCGACGAGTCGTATCAGCCAGACCGTACACCCCCGGATCGTCCGGATAAGCGAGCGGGAGCGGGGTCATCGGATAGGGAAAACCGGTTTCGTAAGCCATAATGGCGTAACTGTAGGTATAAGGTTGCAGCCTGTCATGGAGCATGGCAGCATTACGGGTTACCTGAACAACTTCATCGCCAAAGT
>SKND01000414.1 GCA_007120695.1 Bacteroidales bacterium
ATATAGGGGATTAATAGTCAAACATTTTTTTTACTTTTGGGCTTTTACTTTTGGACTTTAATTTAATGCATGGATGTAGGTGGATGCGGCTAAAATATTTATGATTTCTGATATGAGAAAAAATGGTGCTTTCCTGGTTATAGTTCTTGTTTTCCTTCACTTTCTCGGATATTCATGCAAAACTGTTCCAATTAGTGGCAGACAGCAGATGGCCTTCCTCCCTGAATCGGTGCTGGTTAATATGATCCTGACCAGTTACAATGAGTTTCTTTCGGGTAACAAATTGTCCTTTGATGCCGTACAAACTGATATGAAGGAGTTCCTTCCGGAGGCAATGAAGTATTAAAGGTCTCTATAGTTAATCATAATTTAAAAGAATAAAATAATGAGCTCTAGTGCTCCCGGAAATAGAATCAACCAATATTGCAGGAAATGATCCGAAAGCCTTTCATAGCAATCTTGATTGTGCTGGTCATAATCCTCGTCATACCGCTTTCTGCCTATCTGATCTGGAGATTAAAACCTGAAAGGAATATTGAAATACTGTTAGTTAATAAAAGTGTTTCAACAGGTTCAGGAGATGAACATAAAGCAGCTTTCTGGGTGCTAAACCAAAATAAATTTACTAGAAATTCAGGTAGTTTATATGATCACAGGGAAGATTATTTTGGCTTTTTCCCACTTAAACCTTTTGATTTAAAAGAGTATGAGATCAGAAGGATACGGTCTGAAGATATAGACAGCCTGGCCAGCCATTATGATATGGCCTGGTTTGTAGATACCTACGGACTGTCTCTTGCCGAATGGTACGGGCAGGAATCCGGCAATTCTTTTTCTCGCATGCTTTACGGAGGATTAACACAGGATGATTACCTTTTTATCAATGAAATGGTTGAAAGGGAAAAGCTTGTAATAGCGGAATTCAATTTTTTTGGATCACCAACCTCGGGACTTGTCAGGAGAAAAACAGAAGAGATAACTGATATATACTGGAGCGGATGGACAGGTACCTATTATGATAATCTGGATTATAATCTAAGTCCGGAGTTTCCTTTATGGATAATTGAAAGTTATAATGAACAGAATCTAAACGGATGGCAGTATACAGGATCAGGTATTATTTTTATAAACCACGAAAACACCTTAGTTGTGCTTGAGAATGAAACACATCTTGATCTCGAGGTGCCCCTTGTGACAACAAGCATCCAGAATTCCCGGCATTTCGGTGTGCCCTCAGTTATTCATTATCCCGGCAGATTCGATATCAGTTATGCTGCTGATATGGGCAATGTAGTATCTTATTTTGAAATATATGTGAATGAAAAAGGAAGGTCTCTTTTGGATAAACATAATATACCGCAACGGTTTCCGGCTGTAATATCTAAAGAAAACAACAGGTTTGTTTATATGGCCGGTAGTTTTTCCGATTATAAAATACCTGTTTTTACATCTCGCATGGCTGGTCCGGCAGCATTTGATATGTTTTATCAGGACGGTGGGGTTGGTAGCAGGCAAAAGTTTTTCAGAGAGTATTATTTTCCGTTTATAACAAAAGTTATAACGGACTATTATAGTGCCATTTCAACTGAATGATATGGATGCTGATAATTCCATACTCTTTTTATAATTAATGCCGGCAAGGTTATACAGGAGTAAGCCGTGCAAGTGGATTGGGAAGGCAATACTGGTTAAGGATTTAATAAAAGAATATTGACAGTGAAGGTGCTGATTTGTGAAGATGATATAATTACCCTGAGGGCTTTGGATTACAGCCTTAAAAAGGAGGGATACAATCCAATAAGGGCTGAAGACGGTAAAGAGGGGTATGATATTATTGTAAAGTATACAAATGATATTGATATGATGATAACAGACCAGCATATGCCTTACTATAGTGGCCTTGAACTTGTCAACCTGGTGAGGAATGAGCTCAGACTCAAATTCCCGATAATTATGCTTACCCGGGTAAGTCTGGATTCAACAAGGAAATTGGCATTGAGCCTGGGTGTTACTGAATACATAACAAAACCTTTTCTGCCCAGGCAGCTTATGACCAGGGTCAGGTTAATTCTTGAAAAAAGCAGCAAGCATAATTATGAATTGTGATCATTCTTGCTGATCTGATATAATTGAGGAATTGAATGTATGAATAAAATTTTACTTAAGATAATAGCACCGGTATTTTTCCTGTTTGCATTGAATGCGGAATTGCCGGCGCAGGATAGCAGGAATTTTGTTAAGCATTCTGATGACAGCCTTTTTATTGTGGCCCGCAACCTTGCTTATGAAGGTGAAACCGCTATGGCTCTTGAGGCTGCAGGGATCCTGCTGGACAGGAATCCCATGCATCATGATGCCATGGTGCTGATTGCAAGGATTTATGCGTGGGATAAAAATTATGAAGCAGCCAGAAAATACCTGGGCAACGTGCTGGATTATAATCAGCACTATTATGATGCCCTTTCTGCGCTGATTGATGTAGAGTCCTGGGAGGGCAACCATGAAAATGCCTTCGAAACTGCCGGAAAGGCTCTTTCCTTTCATCCCGGCGATACCGGATTTTTATATCAAAAAGCCAGGGCGTTACATTACATG
This sequence comes from Bacteroidales bacterium, assembly GCA_007120695.1. Classification (GTDB taxonomy): domain Bacteria; phylum Bacteroidota; class Bacteroidia; order Bacteroidales; family PUMT01; genus PXAP01. The sequence goes on from SKND01000414.1 coordinate 2,596, forward strand.
GACAGAAATTCTGAGGCGGCTGAGATACTTGAAGAATTAGCAGATTCCGATCCGGTCAACCAGGAGGTGCTTGATTTGCTTGAAAGGCTGAGGATGCCGGGTTTTTATCATTACCGTGAAAATAATTATCTGCTTGCCGGGTATTATGGTGAATTTGTACGCGAACCATGGTCACGGGACTTTCATATGGGAACTGCCGGTTATTCCCGGTATACTTCAATAGGACCGGTTACCGGGAAAATTAATTTCGCAAATACGTATTTTGACGGAACCGGCCTGACAAGATATCCGTCACTGCAATATGAAATTGAATCTTATCCGAAATTAACAACAGAGAGTTACTTATTATTAAATTATGCCTATTCGCGAGGAGATGTATTTCCCCGGCACAGGGGCGCATTTGAGTATTTCAGGAACCTGCCCGGGGCCTTTGAAGCCTCACTGGGGGTCCGGTTTATGTATTGGAATGATTTACTGATTTTTTATACCGGTTCTGCAGGCTATTATTATGGTAATATGTGGTTCTCGCTCAGACCATATCTGATTTTAGGTGAGAACGAAATATCCGGTTCCTGGTATTTAAATGTACGGAAGTATTTTAGTTCGGCAGATGATTATGCAGGAATAATCCTTGGATACGGTTTATCTCCTGATGAAACCGTGCCGGAAATAGAGGACAGGGTGTTTCTTAAAGCCGCAAGTATCGGTTTAGAACTAAGCAAGCCGATTGGTAATCGCTACCTTCTGAGAAGTAGTTTACGTTACGGGTATGAAGAGTACCAGGACGATTTTTTTGGCAACCGCTGGGCACTTAATATTGGTTTAAGATATTACCTGACAGGCCGATGAAAAGAATTAAAAATACTATAATGCAGGTGATCATACTTGCCGGAATGACGGGCGCAATATTTTGTTTTATGTTACCGGCAGTTTCCGCCAATACCTTTCATTATGAGACAAACACCGGCTTTTATTCTGAGTTCAATCCATTCGAACAGGCAGACTCACTATACCGTTTGTACAGTATAAAT
>SKND01000357.1 GCA_007120695.1 Bacteroidales bacterium
GGCGGATCATAGGTACGCTGCTGCAAGGATTCCTGCACGGCCTGTTCGGCCGCCGCGAGCGATGCCACCAGTTCATCCAGATAGCTTTCGAAATCATCTTTCAGCGACTGTGCAGCCAGTATGGCCGGATTGTCTTCCACCCCTCCGGTGTGGGCACTGATATCACCATCGCTTGTCACAATGACATGGCCGGAAAGTTTCGAGACGCTGGCCCCGGCCAGCACCTTGAAGCCCTGGCTCTGGCGGACAAAAGCGCCTACGGCATCGGCACCCAGGCAGCCCCTTTCCTTGAAAGCGCAGAATTCCACGCGTGCCGTGGCATAACCGCCGGCCGGATATTCCTGGGCGGCCGCACTGCCCATGGCAACGGGATCCCTTACATACCAGACGGAGGCATCCAGATCGGACTGGAAACTGAAGATGAATACACTGAACCCGACTCCCAGACCCCCTTCGAAATAGAATCCGACATCGCTGGCCAGGAAGGTGATGTTTCCATCGAGCAGACAAAGGATGTCAATATGAAAATAACCCTGAACTCCCCAGACCACCGGATCGCCGGCCACGCGGCCCGCAAAGAAGTCAAGCGTACCCTCCCCGGACATATAGTAGGGTATGGAGATCGAGAGCCGGAAACCGCCCTGCATCAGGTATTCATCGAATCCGCTGCCGGCTTCCCCGAACAGCACGGACAGATACATGTTGGCACTCAGGTCGAGTCCGGCCGGCGTGCCGTCACCGTCCAGCCCAAGAACCGATCCGGCGGCATCGAAATAGAGCCCCTGGTTTGTGATCTCAAGGTAGGTCTGCCCGGATACGATGCTTAACCCACCCGCGCCTGCGATATTGAGATTGGCGTACAACATGGCGGCAAACTTGAGGTCGTCTTCCGGCTGGGTCGCGGCATTGGGGCGATACAAGGTGTAACCGAAATCAGCCAGGGCCGCATGTACGAAGTAGATGTCGTCGGGATCCGGATTGTAGAAGAACCCGCCGCCGAACCCGGCCAGGTTCACGATGGGCGGCACGATCGGGATGTCCAGACCCGCAACCTCAACAGCGGCAAAAAGGCCGAAGCTCAGGCCATCCCGGTTCTCGAACTTGCCTGCAACCATGGCGCTGACGCCGTCCTGACCAGCAACCTGGAAATCACCCATGGCCGCCAGGCGCAGCAGGATACCGTCATCGTCGCTTTCGTACTGAATCGTGCCGGTGATGGAGAACATCTCGTGCACTTCCATCGAAATGCCCTCTATGTACAGGAGCTGAGCGTCTTCCGTTGTTTCGTAAAAGAGCAGGCCTTCGATGCCGATTTTGAATCCGCCCGAACCGCCTTCGCCGCCGAGTGAAAGCTGCAGCGCATCGTTGTCGGAACCGCATCCATCCCCGTCACCGGTCTGAATGCCGGGATAGCTGCCAAAACAAAGGAACTGGGTGACATTGACGGCCTCGGATTGCTTACTGGTGGCCTGGCTGATATCCCCCTCATCGGCTTCTGCCCCAGCGGATGTTTCCATCGTCAGGCTCGTACTGCCGGTGGGCGAGTCACGGTAGTCGCCATAGAAAAACTGCCCGAGCTCAAGCTCCATGAAGCCCATGAGCGTGAAGGAGACACCGTTTGACAGGTCAAACCCGCCGATGTCCTCCACACCGCTTGAAGTGATGGTGAACCCCTGATAGCTTACGGTACCGGTAATCGCCTCGAGGGTCAGACCGGCCGTGCCGCCCAGGACCACACGGAATTCGTTGGAGTTGACGTTGCTGGCACCGGCCTCGGCCTCCAGGTGGATTTCGAAAAAGCTGTATTCGAGTGAGAAATCGATGTTGCCCGTTATGTTGTACTGCAGCGGGTTGGGCGAACGGGACGGACGGAAACTGATGCCCGCGTTGTCGTCCATGTTTCCTTTCTTCCCGAACTTGATTTTCTCATCTCCGTCGTAGAATATGCCGCCGTTGGCAACCAGACGCGACATGGCAGGCTGCTGGATGTTGATGTTTACCGCGGCGTCATGCAGGTAGAACACGGCCAAGTCGCCGATGGGATACGATTCCTGTTCAAATTCAAAGTCGGGGCCTTCGCTCTCGATGTGGATCTGCCCGCTGTCCATGTCGCGCCGAAAGCTGATGCTGGCACTTGCCGATGTGCTAACCGGATCCGGCAGGTTCACCGTGAAGTTGGAGGAGATGCTCAGTCCCTCTTCGGAGTCGTAAGCGACACCAAGACCGTCCAGCACCACATATTCCTGGAAGAGGCCGAAGCCGTCGGTCCCGATGTTTCCGATGGCAAAATCACCGGCTGTGGAAACCATGAAATCCTCGTACTGCAGGGTCTGCTGCAGAAAGGTGACACCACCCTGCGAGGATGTCAGCGTGAGCACCCTGCCGCTGATGGAAAGGGCCGAGCCGGAGAACTCACCGGCCAGGGTACCTTCAAGCAGGTCAAATTCCTGGGGCGGGAGATCCACCGAGGCCTGTCCGAGTCCAAATACCAGCGACGGCGAGCTTTGCAGCCCTTCGACACCGAGCTCAAGCTCTTCCACATGGATGGCAAAATCCTCACCCAGCAAATCCTCAAACGTTACCAGCCCGCTGAAACCGGCGACAAAACGGTCGTTGGAAATATCCAGTGAGAGTGCTTCGTGTTCTTCGGGTATGAAGCGGGCAAGTCCCAGATCCAGTCCACCGACAGGGAAATCGTAGGAGACCGAGGCTTCCCATCCGCCGGCATCGTAGGAAGCGGCAAAAAACAGGGAATGGGGACTGCCGGGCTGCGCGGACAAAATGGTGGATGTGACCCCTGCCGAGAAACGCAGGGCCGGATTCTGACCGATTTCCATCCGTATTCCATACAGGTTGGCGGCAAACTGATCATCGTCAGCCCCACCCATATCCTGCTGGTACACAAATTCGTAAAGCGGGTTGCCGGCCAGCGACGGATCCCAGCTGTCGGTGTAGGTTCCTGCCTCGATCACGGCGGAAATGCCCTCGGCCTGGTCGAGGATGAGCGTACCGGTGGCATCATGACCTTCAAACACGGAGGGCAATTCGGCCCTTAGCGAAGCTTTCAGCTGGAGTGACCCGTCGGTGTTGTCGAGTTCCAGCGCGGTGAGCGTCACCGGCAGGTTAAGGTTGGGTGAAAGGTCGCCAAACTCTCCTTCGGCCAAGGTCAGACTGCCTCCGGTCACGTTGAATTCATTGTCTGCCTGCAGCGTGAAACCGACGAGGAAACCGGGATCCGAACCGCCAGCCACGGCCAGCGCGGGGATTACCACGGGGAGGTGGTCGTCTCCGGTGGTCAGTTCGTAACCGCCGCCCTGCAGGGCGTAGTAGTCAATGAGAGGCTGGCCGTCGTCATCCTTCAGGACGATATAGGCGATATCCTCGTTCGGAAGCCCTATGCGGTCGGGCAGCAGTGCCAGCACACCACCGGCAATACTCAGCCCCGAGGGATCCCAGATGATGAAGGGCTCGCCTTCCTCATAGTACTCGTTTGTTGGATCGGTGAGGTAGAATTCGGCGCGACCCTGTGTGGCAACAACACGGTACTGCTGCACCTCCACGGTGAAATCGTCGTGGAACTGCAGGCTCATATCGATGAAACTCTCTCCCTGATAAA
>SKND01000235.1 GCA_007120695.1 Bacteroidales bacterium
CAGTTTCCGATGTAAGTTATTTCAGGAGTGAAGGCGGATTCACTACTGCATGCCTTAAGGACAACAAAAACTATGATGTCGATTTAAGCCTCGATGCACTGTCAAAAGAGGTTGACCCTGCGCGCTTTTTCAGGATCAACAGGCAGATGCTCGTATCGCTCGATTCGATAAAAGAGGTCCACATCCTTTCAACAAGCAGGCTCAAGCTGGACCTTGAGCCCGGTACTGATGAAGATGCCCTGGTGAGCATAGATAAGGTAACGCCCTTCAAGAAGTGGCTGGAGGGACAGGAATAACCGTAATAATGATTATCAGTGTAAATACAACATACAATTTTCTAATCAGGCTGCAATTTACAATAAATCCGGGAAACGCAACAAAAACCAGTGTGTCCTTGACAGGGTTATAAAGACAGAACCAGGACTTGCGAGAAAACTGGTCATCAATCCCGGTATCAATTCTGTCGCTGGATGAGGATATGGCTACTATTCTGCCTCTGGTGCTCGTTTGATCGAAATATTCTCCGGCAACGTTTCCCTACTCATCTTCAGGATATTCAATGATTACATAGCTTTGTTCTGGTATATCCCATGTCCTGACATTTGAGAGAGACTTTCCGTCCGCTGAATGCCTCTTTAGAACAAACCTGTTCTGCTGCTGGTATATGGCAGCAGATTTTTTCGGAGCTACCCTTAAATCCACCGATCTTTCAGTGTGTTCCAGGCGTGATATCCCTGCCATAGTTTCATATCCCAGTGATCTGCTAACAGTGGAAGTAACTTTTGCATCAACCCCCTTTATGCTTACACCCGCTTCTGCAGAAATTTCGATTCCGGTCTCTTTCCATCTTTTTTCACTTTCAGAGACTTCGATACCATGCACTATTTTGTAAGTGCCACCCTGTTCGGTGTTCGTAGTGTTATTAATAAAATGTATCCTCTTCCAAAATACTTGCCTTTCAAGGCGGTAAAACGGAGACTCAGCAATTCTTTTACCCTTATTATCCTGATCCTCATAAAAAGGATCCCTGACAATATTGGCCGGCACCAGCATTTCACGGGCCAGGATTGGAGAAGTCTCGTCAGGTGGAGTTTCGTGGCCGGTAAGACGGGGAACATAATTCTCAAAAGGTGTTTCCTCAGTAAGCATAGGCAATTTTACTTTCAGCACGTTCATAACAGGATGATCCGTTGGTGCTCGCGGGTTAGATTTGTTACCACTGTTTACAGCCACAAACGTACCGGGATGAAGGTATGCATTCTCATGAAATTCTGCTACAGGACCTTCGATATTCCATATAGCCCAGACTCTTGTATTTGTAAAAGGCCAGGTGGTTGTGTAGGTATCACTTTTCCTTACTATAAAGTTATCAGCAATGGTACCTTTGATGGTCAGGTCTTTGCGCACACAAACAACGTCAGTGAGAGCCGGTTTATTATTAAATCCTTTCGTCACCACCACACCCATTGCAACATACCCTTCAGGAGCAATTGGTGTCCACATCGAGGCCTTGTATCCGGGTTCATCCCGGAGATGGATAATTGCGGTGTAATCAACCGGATGTTTTATGGGAGGGTTATTAGGATCATATCCTTCCTTTGCTTTCACTCCCATCACCGCACCCTTTCCAGTATCCGTAGCCCAGGTATAGTGCCCTTGTTGCCCCGCCTCAACCGAACCAAGTGGATGGAATCCATCAGTCTCAACCGGATGGTAGATCCAGGGCGAACCATCATGCCGGCAAAAACGCCATTCTAATGTTTGTAAAAAAGTTATTATCAACTCATCCGTCTCTATAAACCTGTGATTGTATATATTGACAGGGATATCCCTTTTTTTGCCTGAACCGCTGGTAATTGACAAAGTGGTTTTACCATAGTCTACCCCGGTAACCGTTAACTTTGTTCCTGATTTTGTCACGGTGGCAATTCCCTCATCATTGCTGATTACTGTAAATTCTTCAGGATTGGCATCATCATCCAGAGCGGTAACAGTAATTTCCTGTATTCCTTCCTTAACCAGGGCGATACTTAAACTGCTGACAAGTAGTTCCGGATCAAGGCGGGTTACAGGATCAGGTTCCTGGTCAATGGGTTCTTTATCGCATCCCGATATAACTGCTAAAGCCAGGAATAGTAATAAAAGATAAAGCGCTTTGGTATAAAATCTTTTTTGATTCATGATTTTTTTGATGTGTTAAGTGAATGTTGAAAATATATCCTGGGTTTAATCTATAGGGTAATATCGGAAAGTTGTATAAATAAAGATATCGAGATAGTAATTATACAATGTAATCCTATTTGAAACATAAAAAAAAAAAATTCCATAAACGTACACTTATATTGGATGAATGGATACTTTTTATTGGCTATAGGGACTCTGACGCACAAGAGTTTTAATCAAAACAAGAAACCCTGTGATTAACTGAATGCATCCGTAACATTCAATCGCAAGCTCCGGTAAAAACATCTGAGAGAAAGTAAGGTATTGTTTCTCTTGCCTGTATTATTAGTAAACCAGCTTACTGATTAAGAGCAAAAGGGAGAAATATCAATCCGAATCATGGCGCCGGGGAGGAAACCGGCTTTATGGAAAAAATATTCGGACTGGTTTATAACTATACAGTGCCTCCTAAAATTACACCCGGTAAGGCCTGGAACTGGCCTGAGAAACATCTTCGCCATGCTGATTACCCGGAAAGCCGATAAACTGCGATGTCAGGGGCAATTGCCCTGGTAATCAAAAACGCGTAATTCAACATAAATTTCCCGTCATTCACATAAATTTTGTTGCTAAACCATTGTTATGATGGTATTTTTATGTTAGAAAATAATCTGACAGATATATAATATTTAATAACACTAAACTAAATCTTATGCAAACCAAAGGAACAATTCTGACAACAGTTTTTCTGGCAGTTGCATCACTGGCCGCATACGGACAGGATGCGAAGGAAATTCTTCGCCGGATGGAGTACAACATGAGGGGTGACGCCTCCTACGCCGAAACGACGATGGAGACGGTGAGGCCCCGCTATACCAGGGAGATCTCAATGAGGTCATGGAGCCTTGGAGACGACTTTGCCCTTATTTATGTAACCGCACCTGCAAGGGACGAGGGCACAGCTTTCCTGAAAAGAGGTAATGAAATGTGGAACTATGTGCCCAATATCGACCGGACGGTAAGGATGCCCCCCTCAATGATGTCGCAGTCGTGGATGGGATCAGACTTCTCCAATGACGACCTTGTAAGGGGTGTTTCTGTCATTGACGACTACGACCACGAACTGACCGGAGACGAGACAGTCGACGGACAGGATTGTTACAGGATTGAGCTTATCCCCCACCCCGAAACCCCGGTTGTATATGAAAAGGTCATATACTGGGTAAGTATGGAGTATTACCTGCCGGTGAAGGTTGAGAACTACGATGAGTACGGTGACCTGGTTAGCACCATTAATTTCAGAGAAATAAAAACACTTGGCGGCAGGCCTATGCCATCGGTAATGGAGATGATCCCGGAGGACAAGAGCGGCCACAAGACTGTACTGACTTATCACGAAGCTGATTTTGATATTGATGTGTCAGAAGGCTTCTTCTCAATCCAGAACC
>SKND01000356.1 GCA_007120695.1 Bacteroidales bacterium
TCGCTCGAATATATGCAGTTCTCTCCCGGCGAAGAGATGCAGGGTAAAAAGGTGGATTACGTTTTTGTAGGCAGTTGCACAAACGGAAGGATTGAAGATCTGCGGAGTTTTGCGGCTTTCGTTAAAGGCAAGAAGAAAGCCGGTGAGGTTACCGTCTGGATCGTCCCGGGAAGCAGGCAGGTTGAAAAACAGGCAGAAGAGGAAGGTTTAATTAAGATACTGGAGGAGGCCGGTTTTGAAATGCGGCAGCCCGGTTGTTCTGCATGCCTGGCCATGAATGAAGACAAGATACCCGAGGGGAAGTATGCAGTATCTACATCAAACAGAAATTTTGAAGGCAGACAGGGACCAGGAGCACGCACCATGCTTGCCAGTCCCCTGACGGCAGCAGCCACCGCAATTAGAGGAAGGGTGACCGATCCCAGAAATTTTTTATAAAAACACCAATATGCCAATAGAAAAATTTACGACTCTTATATCAAAATGTGTACCACTCGCCATTGAAAATGTGGACACTGACCAGATAATACCTGCCAGGTTTCTTAAAGCCACAACACGTGATGGTTTTGGTGAGAATCTTTTCAGGGACTGGCGGTATGATAAATCGGGAAAGCCCAAAGAGGATTTTGTGCTTAACGGCAGCAGGTATGAAGGCAGTATCCTGGTAACGGGAAAGAATTTCGGAAGCGGAAGCAGCAGGGAGCATGCTGCATGGGCAATAAAGGACTACGGCTTCAGGGTTGTTGTTTCTAGTTTCTTTGCTGATATATTCAAGAGCAATGCGCTGAATAACGGACTGCTCCCGGTGCAGGTAAGTGACAGGTTCCTGGAGCATTTATTTCAGCAGGTAGAAGCAGATCCCGGAACTGAAGTGAAAATTGACCTTGAAAAGCAGACAATACACCTGCTGCCAGATGGACCGCAGGAGCAGTTTGAGATAGGTGCTTACAAAAAAAACTGTCTGATAAATGGTTATGATGATATTGATTACCTTCTGAGTTTGAAGGAGAAAATTAGTGAATGGGAAAAAAACAGAGTATTATGAAGAAAATAGAGATAATGGATACCACCCTGAGAGACGGGGAACAGACCACAGGAGTCTCTTTTAACGATTCAGAGAAACTGGCTATAGCCCAGATGCTTCTTGAAGAGATAAGGGTAAATCGCATTGAAGTTGCTTCGGCAAGAGTTTCAGAAGGAGAATTCAGGGCAGTGAAGAGAATAACTGCCTGGGCACGCAGCAAGAATATGCTTGACCGTGTTGAAATACTTTGCTTTGTTGACGGAACCATGTCGCTCGACTGGGTTGTGGAGGCTGGTGCAAAAGTTATCAACCTTCTCACTAAGGGATCGCTGAAGCATCTTGAGGGGCAGCTTCGAAAGACCCCTGAGGAGCATTTTTCCGATATTGACAAGGTTATCGAAGAGGCAGGGAAAAGGGGTATAACGGTTAATGTTTACCTGGAGGACTGGTCTAATGGTATGATCCATTCGCCCGAATATGTTTTCAGGATGATCGAGCACCTTAGCAAAAGGAACGTGAAAAGGATCATGCTGCCAGACACACTTGGCATCCTTAATCCCGAGCAGACACTTGAGTTCTGCCAGGCTGTTACAAGCCGTTTTCCGGATGTGCATTTTGATTATCATGCTCATAATGATTATGATCTGGCAACTGCAAATGTATTTGCCTCGATCAGGGCCGGTGTAAAAGGTGTACACACCACCGTTAACGGCCTTGGTGAAAGGGCAGGAAATGTGCCACTGTCGAGTGTGATGGGCATACTTAATGATCATCTCAAAATTGAGAATGACCTGGTGGAGTCGAAGCTTTTCAAAGTTTCGAAGATGGTGGAGCTCTTCAGTGGTTTGAGGATTCCTGCCAACAAACCCCTGACGGGTGAATATGTGTTTACCCAGTGTTGCGGTGTACATGCCGACGGCGATGATAAAGGCGACCTCTATTTTAATGACCTGATACCGGAGCGTTTCGGCAGGTTGAGACGTTATGCCCTCGGCAAAACCTCCGGCAAGGCCAGTATAAAGAAGAACCTTGATGAGCTGGGGATAACACTGTCAAAAGAGGATCTGGACAAGGTAACCCAGAGGGTGATTGAGCTTGGCGACATGAAGGAGACAGTCACCACTGAAGATCTTCCGTATATAATTTCAGATGTACTCAAAAACGGCACGCATGAGCAGAGCATAAAGCTTATAAACTATCACCTGTCGGTGGCAAAGGGACTGAAACCGGTTGCCTCTATGAGTGTATGTATTGATAATGAGAAGCATACCGAAACTGCAGTGGGTGACGGACAGTATGATGCCTTCATGAAAGCGATGTGGAAGATATATGAACGGCTTAAGAAGCCAAGGCCTGTGCTGACAGATTACCTTGTAACAATACCTCCCGGAGGTAAAACCGATGCCCTGGTTGAGACAACAATCACATGGGAATATCAGGGTGTCGAATACAAGACCCGGGGACTCGATGCTGACCAGACCGGAGCAGCCATTAAGGCAACCATGAAAATGCTCAATATAATTGCAAACAATGAACTAAAAACCGGTACGGTTCGCACCGAAAAAATGAGCATCTGAGGAGTTGAAAACCGGTACGGTTCGCACCGAAAAAATGAGCATCTGGGAAGTTGAAAACCGGTACTGTTCGCACTGAAAAAATGAGCATCCCGGGAGTTGACAATCCAGCGGTTATAATTAATTTTAACACCAAATAGATTAAATGGAATTAAATATTGCAGTACTCGCCGGCGACGGCATTGGTCCCGAAATAACAGAGCAGGCTATAAAAGTTATTAATTCAGTTAGCAGGAAAAGTGGGCACCGGCCCGTTTACCGGGAAGCACTTGTTGGTGCGGTTGCCATAGATAAGACAGGCAATCCCTATCCGGAAGAGACACATAAAATATGCATGGATTCGGATGCCGTGCTTTTCGGGGCAATAGGCGATCCGAAGTTTGATAATGATCCCGGAGCAAAGGTGAGGCCGGAGAAAGGTTTGCTGGAGATGAGAAAAAGACTTGGTCTGTTTGCCAATATAAGGCCGGTAATGACCTTCCCGTCTCTTTTACATAAATCCCCTTTAAGAAAAGATATTGTCGATGGAGCCGAGTTTGTAGCCATACGCGAGCTTACCGGCGGCATTTATTTCGGACGGCCCCAGGGGCGTTCTGAAGATGGCGACACGGCTTATGATACCTGTATTTATCACCGTTATGAAATAGAGCGTATCTGCAGGCTGGGTTTTGAGTTTGCCATGAAAAGGCGTAAGAAGCTTACAATGGTCGACAAGGCAAATGTACTTGCTACCTCCAGGTTATGGAGGGAGACGATGCAGCAGCTTGCACCCTCGTATCCCGAAGTGGAAGTCGAGTATATGTTTGTTGACAATGCCGCTATGCAGATAATCCAGTGGCCTAAAAGATTTGATGTGCTGGTAACTGAGAATATGTTTGGCGATATTCTTACAGACGAGGCCAGTGTGATCACAGGTTCACTGGGACTGCTTCCTTCAGCATCAATAGGGTTGCATACCTCAGTATTTGAACCGATACATGGTTCTTATCCGCAGGCTGCAGGCAAA
>SKND01000221.1 GCA_007120695.1 Bacteroidales bacterium
CTTCCGGCCATGACCGGCCGCAATGTGGCCGATAAAAGGGAGAAGATTGAAACGTTGCTGGCAGTGGTTCGGGAAGTGAAGGAACAAATGGAGGGTGGGCAGCCGTCGCCTTCCCGCAGAGAATTTACCATATTAGGGCAGATACGCGCTACGGATGGTCAGCCATTGGCAAAAGTCACAGTGCGTGCTTACGAGCGCGGCATAGGTCGTGAGAACGCCTTAGGTGATACTGTCACGGATGCTGCAGGTAACTACCAGATCTCCATCCCCCCGGAAAAACTTGTCACCCTGGAGCGGGAACGCCCTCACCTGATGGTCCGCGTCTATTCTGAACGCAACACAATGCTCGGGACATCCGAGATTATTTTCAATGCAACCAGTGGCCGGACGATCGACTTAACGGTGGAACCTTTTGAGGAAGCCCTTATATCCACATTCGAAACAGTAACTGCAAAACTAAAGCCGCTGTTAGGAAGGCAACAGCTTGCCGGTCTCACAGAAGGCGACACCAGAATTCTTGCCATCGATGCAAGGATCGAGCCCAAACAAGTTGAATGGTTGCGACAGAGTGCCCTCCTCTCTCGTGAGACAGGGCTGCCGGCCGATATTCTTTATGCGTTAGCCAGCCAGAGAATTCCCCTCGAGACGGAAAAGCTGTTAACACAAAGTGACGAGAAACTTCAGGCCGCTTTGGAGGTGGCGCTCAGTCAAAATGTTATTCCGGCCGCACCGGATGGCTTCATGGATATTTTTTTGGCACGGTTCAGGGAGTTGCGCGTTGAGCATGGGCTGCTGCTCCAGCACGAAATTACCGGGCAACTGCAAAACCAGGAGACAGGGGAGGCACTTGTTGGATTTCCTTTGCGGATCGTTGATTTGGATGCCCGGCAAAGGGGCCCCGGACCGGGCATGACCAGAACTGATCAGACAGGAGAATTCAGCATAATATATACCGCTCCCCCCCGGACACAAGCCAGGCGTTCATTCCGGTTACACATCCTCGACCGGGAGGGTAAAGACCTGCATACCACCGAAGTCAAAGCGCTTCCGGGCCAGGCTAAACTTGATGATCCAGTTAAAATACAGCTCCCTTTTATCGAACGCCGTTCACCCGCGATAATAGAATTAGCCTCTGCACTCAACATGAATCTCTCACCTGAACTCAGCTCGGCACTGGAGCGGCACAAGATCACCACGCTGGATGATGTCCGCCGCACCGGCGGACTTGACCGGTTGAATGACAATGCTCTTGGGCTTAACGACCCGGTAGTGAGGCGTCTGCAGGTACATGCCGAACTTCGTATTCTATCCGAAGACATAAAGGTTAACGAAGCGCTGATCGACAAGGGGTATGACAGCATCTTTGCCGTCTCTCGCAAGTCCCGTGGTGAATTCACCAGGGATGTACGCGCATTGACCGGAGAAGAGCATGCAATTCGACTGTACGGAATTGCGAAGCGTCAGACACTATTCCTTGACAACCTGGCCACAAAGCACAGGATTGATCAAGCCAACGGCTTATCAAATAACTCTGCAATAATTAATCAACAACCCGATACTTATTTACCTTGTAATTGCCGGGAGTGCGAATCGGCTGTCAGCCCACAGGCCTATTTAACTGATCTACTCGATTACACGGTCCGGCATGTTAAAAACGACGACAATTCGATTGGCCTTTCATTTCTTGAAAGTTCATTTCATCAGCCTTTTGGTAATTTGCCCGTGTCCTGTGCCAGTGAAGAGGAGAGTGTGCGGCAGGTAAGATTGGCTGTCGAGGTTCTGCGCAGCATACTGGATGAAACCAGTTTGGAGCCGGGTACAATCCAAAAGTTGTTGGGCGCCAATAGGGACTATTGCATGGCCGCATATGAATCAATGCTTTTGCAGATCGGTACGTCCTATGATGAGCTTCGACTTGTGCGACTGGGCAGCCAGGACGAGCGAAATGCTCTGGCGGACCGGATGGCTATCTCACAATCCGGGAATGTTGCCCCACATCAATTGATAAATCAGCTCTGGCTGGATCAGGAAAAGCAGTACCCGGATCCTGACGCCTTGAATGAAGTCAATCTTGGGCGCCTCTTTGGACTGCCCTCCACCTACGTTCAGTCACGCTTTTCCAAAGGCACGAAGCTGGGTGACGAACAAAGTCAGATCAACGCCTGGCAATTGGATGGATTGGCCTGGTTACGTAACACTGATGAGAATGGCCGGGTACACCTTAGGCTGACTAAATCGGGAAACACCGTGCTGATCAGGCTTTACCGGGACCAGGCACGCCAAGAATCCACTCTGGTTGCCTCGGGCAGCCGCATGGGAAATAACGGTCCGGTTTCACTGGCGGAAGAAAATCTGAGCGGCATATCCGGTACTTTGACGGTGCAGTATAAAACAGCCACCAATAACATCTCGATCGTTGTTTTTCCGTTCTTTCTGAGCTGGCGCCTTGCTCACCTGCGGCAGCAATGGCTCAGTTCAAAAAAACCACAGCATGATTCACCGTTCGGCTCTCCACCGGTGATCGATCCTGATCTGGTCGGCCCGGATGACCTCCGCCATCCCGAACAAGGCAACCCTGCCTTCGATATCTGGGTTGAGCGGCGCGGCTGGGTTGATGCACGGATTAATGAGTTACGCTTGCAGACCAGGATAGCCGCGGATGGACAAACCGTGCCGGATTTCCGGAAAATGCTTGACGTCATGGAGGCAAATGGGTGGCCGGCAACGACATTAGCCGATCTTGAAGAACTGGAAGACCTTATTCAGCAAGCCCCGGACCTTGATGCTGTGACAAGTAAGCTCGGAAGCCTGTACCTGGTTAAGGAGGGTTTCGAACGCATGATGGACATCAAGGCAAAGGCTGACCGATGGGAAAACAACACCGGGGAAGCAGTCACCGACGATGAGTGGGAAGAGTTTCGTTCAATCCTTGTCCAGTCGCTTAAGCAGGCGAGGAGATCAGCCTGGCGCACTGAGGAACAGGGTGTTTCCGGTACGCTTCGCTCCCTGGAATATTTTTGGCCGGCCATGCGGGAAGCGGTTGAAGGCCAATGGCCGCCACTTCCTCTTAACGGACAGCCATGGATCGACCCCGACACTGTCAAGGAAGGCGATCTGCCGGATTCTGCAGCCGGCGATCAGGCCCGTACATTTCTGCATGAGAGGCATGCTGAATTGATGGCTGTTAAAGCACAGCTCCAGGCTACGCGGGAATCAAACGGCCTGGAAGCCCTTCTGGTACAAGCTCTGGGTGCCGCGCCTACACCTTCAGCCTGGGATGATGAACTCAACCGTTTACAGCAGGACCTCCTGAGCAGTGATGCAGCTACGGCCGAAACGGCCCGGGAACAAATCGCAAGTGATCTTCGCATGTCTGAAACCGAGTTTGGTCTCCTGATGACGCTGAAGGCCGGGTATACGGCGGGACAAACCGACATTGAGCAGACTCCGAAGCTTGAAGATTGGGCTATGATCTATACGCTTCTGACCCGGGTAAAGAAAGAACGAGTGAAATTCCCGCAATGGATAGCAGCAGAAACCAGCCTCGCTTACTGGAATTTTCGGAAAGCTCGCCTGCCTCGCTGGAGAGCCACTGCGCAAGCGCGCCAAATATGGAACGAAGCGCTGCATGCCACGGCCAAACTGCCGGTGATTGATCCTGACCTGGTAGATATCCCCGATTTCATTACCCCGTTCCCCTCAGATAAGGCATTTGGGCTGTGGCAAGAACGTGAGTCAGAACTGGACACGCTAAAGCAGACGATTACCAATGTGACCGCAGCCGATAACATCGAAAAGACCGACCTGATGCTGACCAATCACTTGGGCGTCAACGCCGATCAACTCGAAGCACTGGTTGAAGCCGCCAACAACGGCAATCTCTCAACGGCACGACTTCAGCAGTTGACCCTAAGCCGGGCCGAAATGGACTTCCTGTTGCGTATTCGTGCCCTTGTTTCAGACGATATGGCTGGCCCGGCCGCTATTGATGAGGAAATGAACGATTTCTGCGACATTATGGTACAGGTCGAAAAACGACGAAAACTCTTCCCGAAATGGCGATCAGAAGAACTCAATCTTGACCTGGTGCTGAGTCCTGAACATTTCAAACTCCGCATGCCTGAGTCGTTGACCATGCCACCTTCCCCACCGGAGAAATTCGATACCTGGCGCGCAAAAGCCATTGACCGGCGTGACTGGGAAAAGACTCTAAAAGTCCGCATGGAGCAAAAGGATAACCTCACCCAGTCACTGCGCAGCGCTGTAAGTGCCACTAAGGAGACTACCTTGCCGGACTTGCGCAATGACTTGATCAGGGTGCTGAACGCCCAGGACAAATCGATGGAAGTTACCGCCGAAGAGATGAGCGAACGGCTGCTGATTGACATGACCAACAGTGGTTGCAAAATGACCACACGCACCAGTCAGGCAATTGTGACTCTTCAACTCTTACTTTGGTCTCTGCGTACAGGTAGACTCAAGGCTGCCTGGCCTGCCTTGTCACTGGACGCCGATGAGTTCGACGAAGAATGGAAGTGGTTAGGAACTTACGCGACCTGGAGGGCGGCGATGATGGTTTTTCTTTATCCGGAGAATATTCTGTTGCCTAAACTGCGCAGGCACCAGACACCTGTCTTCAGATACCTTGCCGGGCGATTTCAGTTAGCAGCACGCGTAACGCCGGCAGATGCCTGTGAGGCAGCTAACGCCTATACCAGTTACTTTCGTGATGTGTGCAACCTTCACCTTGAGGCGAGTTGCTGGGCGTTATCGCGAATGCCTGGTAACGTACAGGGTTGTGCGACTATTGGAGAGGATGAGCGCAACCGATTATATATGTTTGCAAGAAGCAATGTTAGTAAAAAAGTTTACTGGTCAGTTTACGACCCGGAGGCTCCGCCAGATTATCCCCAAACATTCTGGTTAGAGATTCCGCTGGCAGAAAATGAGACACCGAACAAACTTATAGGAGCTGTTACCTATCAATATAGTGAAGATGTTTTTATCTGTTTATATGTAATTACAAGGGCAGGCGATAAACAGAAAATTGTTGCCTGTAAACTCAACCTGAGTGGCAACAAATCGGGAAAATGGGATGACGAACAAATTGAAGTTCCGCTCTCTGAGGAAATAGAAAACTTTACGGCTACAATATTTCACAGTCCTCATGACAGGTCTTTCGATGCTCCTGGCATTGACCTTCCTGATGTTTATGTTGTTTCGGAAGATAAAATAGAACATGAGGGTAATTTATATCCCGTGAGTAAATTATACAGATATAAACTCGACATTGAACAGAACTTAATTGTTGAACAGACTGGAGGAACAAACTTAAATCCGAAATATGAAGGAGACTATAAAATTCTTTTTACTGGGTATTACAGGAATAACCAGAATCTTTTTAAACACAAATTGATTTATCTTTCTGAAAATAGTGAACCTATTCCACACACTCTTTTAAGATCTACCTGGGCTACTTTACCTGATAAAAACATTTTATCGCTGGCCGGTTTTGGAGGAGCATTTACCTGGCCGGATACAGAAGGAGTATACGTCTTTATACAGGGCAGTTTTGGCAAAAGTTATAGCTATTTGTGGCCCAGACCGTTTAATCCCTCCAATCAGGATTACGGTAGCGATAGCGTAGCCAAATCATTGTTCACCTCTTCCCATTGGACCTTTCGTTTCCGGATCATACCTGTTAATGGATCCAATGACAATAACTCGGTCATCGTTGGAAATCAGCGATCCTCATCAATATCATCTGATGCATCACAAGGACTCTTTATTTCCAGGATTGTGCGCGAGAGTGCCCATAACGTTCAATTGAGTGTTGATTCATCAATCCGGATAGCACCAAAATTACGCAAGGCTCAGCCACTGGAGCAAGTCACAGTCGCAGGCACAGAGATAGTTCCGGGTAATATTCAAAATTCATTAGTTACAAAAGCGCAGAGAATAACCAGCGCCACGAATCTATCTGCCGTAGATGGCTCTGCTACAGTTGCAACCTATCTGGAGGAGGCTTACTGTTTTGTCCCGCTATTAATTGCACAGGAACTTCAGAAGAGCGGTGAATGGCAGGCTGCTTTGGATTGGTACCGTTCGCTTTATGATTACACTGCTCCGGAAAATGAACGGTGGATCATAAAGGGATTGAAGCTCTCAGGTGCTGAACTGAATTTTGAGCGTGAAGAGAACTGGATTCGTGACCCTCTCGATCCACATGCCATTGCGGCGACACGGACGGGATCTTTCGAGCGCGGTATCCTGCAATCAATAATCCGGTGTCTGCTGGATTTTGCAGATGCTGAATTTACCCAGGACACGACTGAATCGAATGCACGGGCACGCCGACTCTACATTCAGGCATTGAAGCTGCTCGACGTGCCGGAACTAAAGCAGGAGCCGGGCGAATGCGAGGAGACGATTGGTAAGATCGTGGTCCAGATCGCAAAATTTCCACAGTTACAGGTTGAGTCTTTTGAAATCGGGCAAATCCTTGCATCTTTGGACCCCGGTTCTCTTTCCCTCACTGAGGTTAGGGTAAACTCAATAATGGAGACAAGGGACCCTCAGGAGAAAAAGGCCGAAGCAGTGCGGAAGGTCTTAGACCAGATCAAATTTATGTCAACCGGCCGGACATCATTTGCCGAAACGCTGGACCGCAGCTATAAGGTGACCGTTCGTGAGCATAGAAAATTACTTGCCCTGACCGAAGTAAGGGATTATGCCGATTCAATTGCTGCTTTTCATATCACTGAGGGTAGTGTGTACTTCCCGGCATTTTTTTGGGGTAACCGATCATTCTCTTTCTGTATCCCACCCAACCCGATTCTGAAGGCGTTGCGATTTCATACTGAACTTAATCTGTACAAGCTGCGCACGTGCCGTAACATTGCCGGTATGGAGCGTGAACTTGAGCCTTACTCAGCCCCAACTGACCCGGGCAGCGGTCTGCCGTCGATCGGTGCCGGCGGACAGATCAGCCTGCCTGGTGCTTTCAGCATCCGCCCAACGCAATACCGCTACAAAGTGTTGGTGGACCGTGCCAGACAAATGGTTGATATTGCACAGCAGATGGAGGCGACATTCCTCTCCTTTTTGGAGAAAGGAGATGCTGAACGTTACAGCCTGCTCAAGGCCCGCCAGAATGCACGTTTGGCGCGGTCTGGATTGCGGTTGCAGGATTTGCGGGTTCAAGAGGCACATCAGGGGAAAACCCTGGCCCAGTTACAAAAAGAGGTTTCAGAGATTCAAGACGAGCATTATAGTGATTTGATCGCTGCCGGTTCGCTGGCTGAAGAAGTATGGGCCTTAAACTTACTGTGGGCATCAATGGCGTTTCAGTTTGGCGTTGCGGCTGTGCGAGGGTTTGCATTGATAGGAGCAGGCCTCACTGCTGACATTTCAGCCGGTGGTGCTACTTTTGGCACAGGCAGCCTCGCGGGAGCTATTGGTTCTGCAGCTTTGGATGCACAAATTTACAGCGCTATCTCCGGGGGGTTCGGGAAATGGTCAAGCGCACTTTCAATGGCTGCCAGTCAGAAGAGAAAGAAAGAAGACTGGAAGCTTCAACTCAGTCTTGCAAAACAAAACAGGCAAATCGGTCAACAACAAATTTTTCTTGCGGAGTCCCGGAAACTTATTGTTGGTCAGGAGCATGAAATCTCCCGGATTCAGGCCGATCATGCCGATGACGTTTTAGAATTTCTTAGTGCCAAGAAATTCACCAGTGCAGATCTGTATGACTGGATGAGCGGTGTCATGGAGGGTGTGTACAGCTACTTCCTGCAGCAAGCTACAGGTATGGCCCGTTTGGCGGAAAACCAATTATCCTTTGAGCGCCAGGAGATGTCTCCTGCCTTCATTCAGGCAGACTATTGGCATGCGCTGGGTGATAAAGACAGCATAACCAATAATAACGCTGATGTGCCTGACCGTCGCGGCCTGACGGGATCGGCACGTTTACTCCAGGATATCACCCGGCTCGACCAGCATGCTTTTGAGACGGATAAGCGGAAACTGCAATTAACCAGGACCATCTCAGTGGCGCGACTCGACCCCTTAGCCTTTCAGCAATTTCGTGAAACCGGGGTCATGGTCTTTGCCACTCCCATGAAACTGTTTGATCATGATTTTCCGGGTCACTACCTGCGACTGATCAAGAGGGTACGTACTTCGGTTATTGCCTTGATCCCGCCACTGGAAGGAATCAAGGCGACACTGGCGACGACCGGAATTTCACGGGCTGTGATTGGCGGTAACCTGTTCCAGACAACTGTAGTCAACAGAGGACCGGAATCGGTTGCACTGACATCACCACAAAACGCAACCGGGCTTTTCGAGCTTGAGGCGCAAGGTCAAAGCGAAATGCTACTGCCTTTCGAGGGATTGGGAGTAGATACGACATGGGAATTCCGTCTGCCGAAACCAGCAAATGCCTTCGATTACCGCACCATAGCCGACGTGCTGTTCACCATCGAGTATACTGCGCTCGATAGCCCAACCTACCGGCAGCAGGTGATCCAGCAGCTGGATCGCAGCCTTAGTGTCGACCGGCCCTTCAGTTTCCGCCACCAGTTTGCCGATGCCTGGTACGACCTGCATCATCCCGGCCTGGTGCAGGACCCGCAGTTGCCTATGGTAGTAACCTTTGCTACGCAACCAGAGGATTTTCCACCTAATGTCAGCAATTTCAATATTGAGCATATCACCGTTTATATTGCCCGCAAATCTGAAATTACGAATGAAGTTAATCTCGATCTGAAATTCACCATGCAAGGTGGCTCAGGAAGTATCGGCGGATCTTCCGATACCGTCGACGGTGTCGTAAGCACACGTATGGCCGGTGCCGGAAGCTGGATGCCCATGATCGGTAAATCACCTGTGGGCGAGTGGACGCTGGCAATCGAAGACAATCAGGAAAACAGAAAACTGTTTGAGGATGGTTTGATTGAAGACATTCTGTTTGTTATTACGTTTGGCGCCGAAACGGAAGCATGGCCAGGGTAGATAATGTTCAAACTGTCCATAACACCCATGAAAGTGATGAAAGTGATTCGCTGAGCTATCCTTCATGGCTTGCGCTGAATTATTGATTATTAGCCTTGATTTTTGTATTTTTATACTGTACAAATCAAAAGCCAAAATTTTGTAAAAAAATACATAATATTGATTTGCAGAATAAATGGCTGCTCTATAACTCAATTAACTAATATACAAAACCATTATGCAGAAACAAAGATGCCCCTGGGCTCAAAATGACAGGCTGATGGCAACATACCATGATACAGAATGGGGGATGCCGGTACACGACGACTGGAAATGGTTTGAATTTATTTTGCTGGATACCTTCCAGGCCGGACTAAGCTGGCGTACCATACTTCATAAACGTGAAAATTTCCGTGAGGCATTTGATGGTTTTGATTTCAACAAGATTGCCCGTTACAATGACGAAAAAATCGTGTCACTGCTCGATAACAAGGGTATAATACGTAACAAGCTCAAAATATTCGCCACTATATCCAACGCCCGGGCATTTCTTGAGTTAAGGGCACGCAGCGGTGCATTCAATAATTATATATGGCAGTTTACCGATGGCATGCCTAAAATCAATCACTGGAACCATCCAGCCGATGTGCCGGTTACCACATCTGAATCTGATGCCATGAGTAAAGATCTCAAAAAAAACGGGTTCAAGTTTGTCGGATCCACTACCTGTTACGCCTTCATTCAGGCGGGAGGCATGGTCAATGACCATCTTACAATCTGTTTCCGGCATCATGACTGTACCATGGCAGCTACCGTTTTATCCTCGTCGGTCTTTCCGCCGAAAGGGTGATACCCGTCGAAAAAAAAATCGCGTCCCGTCGAAAATAGATTTTATACCATAAGGCAGGAAGCCTGTCTTTCAAACCGTTGATTCTTCATGCTATGAAGTTCTCTCTGTTTTATATTTGACAGATGAGGAAGTCTCATGGTTCATTATATCTTACTGTGTGTCGATTAAAAAATTGTCTATATCTCCTGTAAATCTTTTACTGGATTTTTATTTGTCTGCGTGT
The DNA here is from genome assembly GCA_007120695.1 of Bacteroidales bacterium. Lineage (GTDB taxonomy): Bacteria > Bacteroidota > Bacteroidia > Bacteroidales > PUMT01 > PXAP01. Next base: position 10,068 of record SKND01000221.1, read on the forward strand.
CAATTAAAAATTGTCTTGCATCTTTGAGGCAATTATGATACTTGTAACAGGAGGAACAGGACTTGTTGGATCTCATCTGATCTGGCATCTTCTTCAAAAGGGGGAAAAGGTATTATACCATGTAAGCCCAAATGAAAAACTGAGAGCCCGGCAGGAAAGAGATAATATCAGTTACAGTCCGCTCACGATGGTCATTCCCGCCGGCATCGGAGTGAAAGTAGGAATAAGAAACTTCATCGACCTGGGTTTTGAAATAGGGGGCAGGTATGCATTCAATGATTACCTCGATGGCTTCACAAGTCCGACCTCAACAGCTAATGACATATACTATATTTCAAGTTTTGTGCTGGTTTACAGGATCAGGAATCGTGATTTCATACTTGACGGGGACTAACGGCAAACTGCCCTTAAATAAAAATTGATCCGGTTGCCACTCTCTTCAATGCTTCACCGGCAAATCAAAGACCGGCATGTTAAACTGGGGGCTTTAATCTTAAAGGCTCCAGTTACGGTACTGTCTTTTTCAATTTTATTTACACATGGCATAATTGAGAACCTGGCTTTGCTTTCTTAATCAAGAACTGAAAAGCTAGTTTGGAAACTCCAATAATTAATAAAAATGAGTAAATTTGAGTAATGAGAAATGAAGTTAATGTGAATGTAAATATGCTTACCTGGGCAATTGACCGGGCAGGGTATGAATTGCAAACATTTATCAAGAAATTTCCAAAAGTTCAGCCCTGGCTGGAAGGGGAAAAGAAGCCAACAGTAAAACAATTAGAAGACTTTTCTAAGAAGGTATATTTGCCTTTCGGGTACTTATTCTTACCAGAACCACCGAGAGAACAACTGCCGATACCGTTTTTCAGAAGTAACGGCAACCGTACAGAAAAAGTAAGCATAAATGTTTATGACACTATCTTGTTGATGGAGCAAAGACAAGATTGGCTTAGAAATTATTTAAAAGATAATGATTTTAAGCCTTTAGAATTTGTTGGTAAATACAGAAATTCAACAAATATAAAAGCTATTGCAGAGGATATTAGGAACACATTGAATTTGGATGAAAATTGGGCAAGCCAATTCAGGACCTGGCAAGAAGCAAAAGACCATTTAGTATTACATATTGAGGATAAAGGTATCATTACTGTTTTCAATGGTATTGTAGAAAACAACGGACACCGTAAAATCCCAGTGGATGAATGCAGGGGCTTTGTACTAGTGGATGAAATGGCTCCTTTTATGTTCATCAATAATGCAGACTGGAAATCTGCACAGATGTTTACTATCGTACATGAGTTGGCTCATATTTGGATTGGTCACAGTGCTGGTTTTGACCTTATAAAACTTTTACCAGCAGATGACCAGATAGAAAAACTTTGCGACCAAATTGCCGCCGAATTTCTTGTACCTGAAAGGAGTTTTAACGAATTTTGGGACATTTACCCAACCATAAGTATTGCTTCCCGGTTTTTTAAAGTAAGTGAAATTGTTATTGCCAGAAGAGCCTTAGACACTGGAAAGTTTTCCAAAAGACAGTTCCTTGCTTTTTATGAGAAATATTCCAACAGAGAATTTGCAAAAAAGGAAAACAAAAGTTCTGGTGGTGATTTTTATGCCACTACAAAAAAGCGATTAAGTTTAACTTTTGCTTCCCATATCAATAATGCTGTTAAGTCCGGCAATCTTTTATATCGTGATGCTTATAAACTAACCAGTTTAAAAGGTGATACATTCCAACTCTTCTTTTCCAGGCACTTTAAAACCTAATGGAAGTATATGTCTTAGATAGCAATTTTTTTATTCAGGCGCATAGGCTTCATTACCCGTTAGATGTTGCTTATGGTTTTTGGAATAAAGTAAAACAGTTAGCAGAAAAGGGGAAAATAACCAGTATTGATAAAGTTAAGTATGAACTTTATGATAAAAACGATGAATTGGAAACATGGTGTGTGGATAACTTGCCAGAAGATTTTTTTAAGGACACTTCACACGTAATAGCAGAATACGGCCAAGTATCTGCCTGGGCAATTTCGAAAAGTAATCACTATTTACAAAACGCATTAAATGAATTTTTAGACGCAAATGAAGCCGATGCCTTTTTAGTAGCATATGCTTTAGCAGATTTAAATAATAGAATAATTGTAACACAAGAAATAAGTCATCCAGCAAGACAAAACAAGGTGAAAATTCCTGATGCCTGTAATGCATTAAGTGTTCGTTATGCAAACACAATAGACATGTTTAGAAGATTAGGAGAAACATTTTAGTCTAACGAATATAGTTGAATCGATACCTATAGGTGACAGAATATCCCAAGTACTGGTATTAGAAAATCTGGAACTGATTAAAAATAAGACTGCCACGCAGTCAACCTGCAGCACCCCATTAATTAATACTCGATCTTATTCTACTTCATCCCCGCTCAACTTGCCTGGGGAAAATGGAGGTTTCCTACCCCATACAACGGTGGATTGAAAAACTGAAACCGGCAACTACACTAAAGGAAACAAAATGTCCTGAAATTTTTTTTGGAAAAGTTATTTAGATAGGTTGCTGCAAGGTCGTGTATCTATGTCATATCTGTAGCTTTAATTGGGAAACATTTATTTAGTCTGAATTTTTTTACAATTATTTGCGTGGAAAATTTTTTTGAAATAACTTGTTAAATTAAAATGGACTAAATAAGATTAAGATAATTTAATTCAAATTGGCCATGAATAAATCCGATTATTCTGTTCATCTTAAGTCTGAATTTCACGATCTGCCGATTGACACAATTTTCCGTTCTCCCGTAACGGTTATTAACGGAATTACTTCAGAGGCTGCA
>SKND01000196.1 GCA_007120695.1 Bacteroidales bacterium
CCATAAATAAAAATAATATTACATGTGAGAGCGACCAAAAGTCAACAACCAGTTAGGGTGACACCAGAAGTTAAATACTTAATATCCTGAACGACAATTTATGGATCATTGCTAAATAGATTGCTAATTAGACTTTATACAGATGAACATCGGAATAGACCTGGGAGGAACCAGAATAAAAACCGGACTTTTGCACGAAGGTATGATCGTAGCAAAATCGATAGTCGATGTTACAGATTCCGGAAGCCTGGCTTCTGAACTTCCCGGGATAGAAAAATCCATTCAGGACATGCTGAGGAAATACGAAACGGGCAAAGAGATAAATGGTGTAGGGATTGCCCTTCCCTGCCTGGTGGATAGTGATAATAATCTGATTTTGTCAGACTATGTTAAATACAGGGACGCTGCAAAACTGGATCTTGCTGACTGGGTTAACCGGACTTGGGGAGCAGGATTGATCATTGAAAATGATGCAAAAGCTGCCCTGACCGGAGAAATGCAGTTTGGTGCCTGCCGGGGTGCATCAAATGCAGTTTTGCTTACAATTGGTACAGGAATAGGGTCAGCGGTAATAATGAACGGTAAACTCCTGAAAAGCAGGAATCATCTTGCCGGTAATCTTGCCGGACACATGTGTATTGACTACCGGGGAGTCACCTGCAACTGCGGCAGTACCGGATGTGCAGAAACAATAGCTTCATCATGGGCATTACCGGAAAGGATCAATTCACTTCACCCGATAGAAAGCTCTTATAAAAGAGAAACTATCAAATTTAATGATTTCAGGTCACTATTTGAAGCTGCGGCTAAAGAGGATAAACTTGCCCTGAAAATTGAAAAAGATTGTTTGATTGCATGGAGTGCGGTTCTTATAAATATGATATATGCCTATGACCCTGAAATAATAGTCCTTTCAGGAGGTGTCCTGGGCAGTGCCGGCAGAATAATACCCTACTTGAGGAACGAAATTGACAAGTGTTCATGGTTGAAAAAAAATAATATACAACTTGTGGTTGCGCAACATCCCGATTGGGCTGGGGTAATGGGTGCAGCATGGCTATCAAGAATTTAAACAGAAACTATGTTAAAAAGCAACTACGATAAATACCCCAGGGTAAAGATGGAGAACCCGGACGGGACAGTATTTACAGACTGGAAAACAATTGCTGAGCAGATAAAAAAAGCATCTTTCATTAATAAAAAAAGAAGGATCATCATTACTGTTGAAACTTACCCCGGTGTATATGAAAGAGAAATACTCAAAGCACTTCAGGAATATCTTAAACCTGCCCTGACAATTAATGCAAGCAACCTTTATCTGGATGAACATGAGATCGACAGGATCACGTTTCCTGATGTAACAAGCGACAGGATCTTTGGTTTTATGACCAGACTAACGATAAAGGACCTTCTGGACAGTGAAAAAACCCGCCAGACCGCCCAAAATATTGAAAAAACAAAAGAAGGAGTAATCCTGCTTTATGGATGCGGTGCCTCTGAAATAAGGGAAAGCAGCGATCTTTTCATATATGCGGATATGGCACGCTTTGAGATCCAGAAAAGGATGCGCCGGAATGAGACAGCCAATCTGGGAACAACAGATTTGGACCTCGATATAGAGAGAAAATATAAGAGGGCATATTTTGTGGACTGGAGGATTGCGGACCGTATTAAAAGAAAAACATACGGCCGGTGGGATTTTGTTCTTGACACAAACCGGGAGAATGCTCCCGTTATGATAACAGCAGATCTGTTCAGAAGGTCACTTGAACAGACAGCTGGAAGACCTTTCAGACTTGTGCCCTTCTTTGATCCCGGTCCCTGGGGCGGACAGTGGATCAAGGAGGTTTGTGATCTTGACAGGGATGTCGTAAATTATGCCTGGTGTTTTGATTGCGTGCCTGAAGAAAACAGCCTGCGCTTCGATTTTAACGGAACGATATTTGAGACTCCGGCAATCAACCTGGTATTCTTTCAGCCCAAGGCGCTGCTTGGAGAGAGGGTGTTTGCAAGGTTTGGAGCAGAATTCCCGATTCGTTTTGATTTCCTTGATACAATGGAAGGAGATAACCTTAGTCTTCAGGTACACCCCACCACTGAATATATCAGAGAACAATTCGGAATGTTTTACACCCAGGATGAAAGCTACTATCTGCTTGATGCCAAAGATGACGCAAAAGTTTATCTCGGACTGAAAGAAAATACCGATCCGGATAAGATGATAAGTGAACTCAAGCATGCCCGGGAAGGTGGTACTCCTTTCAATACAGATGATTATGTGGCAAGCTGGCCGGCCAGAAAGCATGACCATTTTATGATACCTGCAGGCACGGTACACTGCTCCGCTGTCAATTGCATGGTGCTGGAAATAAGCGCCACACCTTACATATTTACATTCAAGCTGTGGGACTGGGGAAGACTGGGACTCGACGGACTTCCCAGGCCCATCAATATTGAGCATGGAGAAAAGGTGATCCAATGGAACAGGAGAGAATCGTGGGTGAAAAAAGAACTGATAAACCATATAACCCTGTTGTCAGATGATGAAGGAAACAGGGAGGAACGGACCGGTATGCATGAGTTTGAATTTATAGAAACCATTAGAAACTGGTTCAGCAGGAAAGTGTTTCATGATTGCCAGGGTAGTGTTAATGTCCTGAATCTGGTTGAAGGAAGGGAAGCAATTATTGAAAGCCCGGTGGGAAGTTTTGAACCATTTGTAGTTCATTATGCAGAAACATTTGTAATTCCGGCAATGGCAGGTAAATATACCATCCGGCCTCATGGCGACTCTGAAGGAAAAACATGTGCAACCATTAAAGCTTTCATTCGAAAATAACAGGTTAATCAGTTAACATTATATCATGTTTAAAAGGTAAATTCAGTATTTAAGGGAGATGCATCCCGCATGGTTGACTCGTGCATTTTTGTGTTATATAGTAAGATGTGGAATTCTTAAGTAAGTAAAGATAATATCACTAAAAACCTTTCTCAATGACAAAAATCCGGTTAACAAATATGGCCGAAGAGAACCTTAACATGAAAACTATTTATCTTCTTACTGCAGTTGCAGCCCTGGGTGGATTATTATTCGGTTATGACACAGCCGTTATTTCAGGTGCAATTGGATATCTGAGAATAAAATTTGAACTTTCTGCAGCTATGACTGGCTGGGCTGCATCAAGCGCAATAATCGGATGCATATTCGGAGCAATGTTTGCAGGAAGTTTAAGTGATATATTCGGGCGAAAAAAGATCCTTCTTGTTACGGCCCTCCTGTTCGGAATATCTGCAATTGGCTCAGCTCTTCCGCAAAATATTACCCAGTTTGTTATCGCGAGGTTTGTCGGGGGACTGGGGGTCGGTGCCGCCTCAATACTCTCTCCGCTTTATATCACTGAAATGGCCCCGGCATCAATAAGAGGCAAACTTGTGTCTGTTTATCAACTGGCAATCGTTATCGGAATACTTCTGATTTTTTTCGTAAATATGGTCATCCAGAACATTGGTACCGAAGAGTGGAATATCCATTTCGGATGGAGATATATGCTGGGCTCCGAAACAATACCGGCTCTGCTGTTCCTTTCGGC
>SKND01000294.1 GCA_007120695.1 Bacteroidales bacterium
CGTGGCAAAGGGCATGGACTCATTTAGTCCGTAAACACTCGAACTGCTGGCATACACCAGGTGCTGAACCTTGCTGTGCCTGCAGGCTTCAAGGATATTAACAAATCCGGTGATGTTGCTGTCTATATAGGCATGGGGATTGGTCAGGCTGTAACGCACTCCCGCCTGGGCAGCCAGATTGCAGACCTTGTCAAACCCTTCACTCCTGAAAAGCCCGGCAATACCTTCACGGTCCTCCAGTTCCATCTTTACGAACCTGTATCCGGGGTATTTCCGGCTTTGTACCGGCTTCCCCGGGGAGATATCTGATTTATCAATTCCTGTATAGGCAAGCCTATCGTATTTCAGTTTTACATCATAATAATCGTTGATATTATCCAGCCCGACTACCTCATCGCCCCTGTCAAGCAACCTTTTAATAAGATGAAATCCTATAAATCCGGCTGTGCCGGTAACCAGTATACGCATTGATAATCCTTAATTTTATTAATATCAGTTGCTAAGATAGTGAGTTGCTTAAACAGTGAGTTGCTTAATAATCATCAGCTTAAATATTCACCTGATTAAATAATCCGTTCAGCCGGATAAAATGAGTGAAATCCACTTATTCAGTTTATCGCAATGAATAGCAATATTGCAAACTACTTGGCATAGCTAACCGCCCTGGTTTCCCTGATAACGGTAATCTTAACCTGGCCGGGATAGGTCATCTCATCCTGGATCTTCTTGGCAATATCGTACGACAGCTTCTCCGCATCCTTGTCGGACATCCTCTCGCTGCCCACAATAACACGTAGCTCCCTACCCGCCTGTATGGCATAGGTCTTCATCACACCGGGATAGGAAAGTGCCATTGATTCCAGGTCTTTCAGCCTCTTGATGTAAGCTTCAACCACCTCTCTCCTTGCGCCGGGTCTTGCACCCGATATAGCATCACAAACCTGGACCAGGGGTGCTATAAGGGTGGTCATCTCCACCTCATCATGGTGAGCGCCTATAGCATTGATGATTTCCGGTTTCTCCTTATAGCGCTCGGCAAGCTTCATACCAAGTATGGCATGCGGCAGGTCCGGCTCGTCGTCGGGTACCTTGCCTATATCATGAAGCAGACCGGCCCGTTTGGCAAGTTTGGGGTTCAATCCCAGCTCTGCCGCCATGATGGAGCAGAGGTTTGCTACTTCGCGTGAGTGCTGCAGCAGGTTCTGGCCGTAAGAGGACCGGTACTTCATCTTGCCGATGATCCTTACCAGCTCGGGATGCAGTCCGTGAATACCAAGGTCGATAGTGGTCCTTTTGCCTATCTCCACTATCTCCTCCTCAATCTGTGTCTGGGTCTTGTTTACGATCTCCTCGATCCTTGCAGGGTGTATCCGTCCGTCGGTAACCAGCTGATGGAGTGCAAGCCGTGCTATCTCCCTGCGCACCGGGTCAAACGCCGAAAGGATAATTGCTTCGGGGGTGTCGTCTACAATTATCTCAACTCCCGTAGCTGCCTCAAGGGCCCTTATGTTGCGGCCCTCCCGGCCTATTATGCGGCCTTTGATCTCATCGCTGTCAATATGGAAGACCGTAACGGAATTCTCTATCGTACTCTCAGCCGCAACTCTCTGGATGCTTTGAACAACAATCTTTTTAGCCTCCTTGGTAGCTGTCATTTTGGCCTCACTCATTATCTCATTTACATAAGACATAGCTTCGGTTTTGGCCTCCTCTTTCAGCGACTCAACAAGCTGTGATTTTGCCTCTTCTCCTGAGAGACCGGAAATGACCTCCAGCTTTTCAACCTGCAGTCTGTGAAGTCTCTCCATCTCCTCTGATTTCTTCTCAACAAGCTCCATCTGGGTTGTCAGGTTGGAACGTATAGCTTCAATTTCCTGCTTTTCTTTTTGTGATTCGGATATGCGCTGCGATAGTGCCGATTCGCGTTGCTTTATCTTCTGTTCAATCTGGTTTATCTTGTTGTTCTTCTCGTTGATGATCTTATCGTGTTCCGATTTAAGCTGGTAGAATTTCTCCTTGGCCTGCAGGATCTTTTCTTTCTTTATGACCTCAGCCTCCAGTTCTGCCTCCTTGATGATATTCAACTTTTTCCTTTTTAGCAGTATCCTGTAAACAAAAAATGTTATCAGTCCGCCTGCCAATAAGGAAACAGCGGCAATGACAGAGCACAGTGCCGGTGTTATAGCTCCTGTTATAATTGCTGTATCCATGATTTTTATAGTATTTTTCTTTGATTATGTTATATAAAAAAACCCGCATAAGTTTCTCCAATTATCGTTAAAACCCCAATTTATCATGGGTGGAGTTGCCGTCCCAATTCTGACTTCCAATGTTCCGGTTTCCCGGAACTCCCGAACTAGCCGGGAGTAGGGCCTGCCATTGTAGAAACGAGCTTTACTCCAATTTGTAAAGTGTTGAGTTTTACTCAATTAAAGAAACACTATGCGGGCAAATTCTTTTCTATGTTAAAGAACGCTATTACTCTTTTTCCTGCTTTGTATATATTCTCCAAGTTCCTGTTCAAGTTCCCTTAGTTGTTCCCACAAGGGTGAGACATCTGTCTTTTCTTCACTTTCAATCAACCTGATGACAAACTGCAAGGCAGCCATTGCCAGAAAGTCCTGCAAATCCTTATCTGTATACTTTTGCTTGTATTGAAGAACTTTCTCATTTATCAGTCTTGCTGCTTTACGGATCTTCTCCTCATCTGCCCTGCTTATTTTCAGGGGGTAAAACCTTTCTGCAACATTGACCCGTATCGAAAGCTTGTCATCCATATACGGTTTTTATTCTAATGGTTCAAAAGAGCAATACATTTATCAATCTCCCGCACTATCCTGTTAACTTTTATTTTGGCATCATGAGAGTTTCCCTCAGATCCCAAAATGGCTTTTGCCAGTTTCAGGTGTTCATACCTGCGCTCAAGCTCTTCAAAAGCAGTGGTCTTAAGCTTGACCTGCTCAGCCAGTTGCTGTTTTTCTTTATGAAGCCTTAAACGCTCCTCCTCGGATTTTTCAAGCAGGGAAACAATTGTTTCAACCTTTTCTTTCAAACGATTTATCAATTGATCCTGATTGCTATCCATATCCTTACCTTACGAATTACTTACAAATTTACTACAGCTTTTGCAAATAAAAAAATAAGTTAAATTTTTAATCAAAATAATCAAAGGATTTTTAGCTTTACAACTTGATAATACAGAAATTCCATTTGATCATAAAAATTTAAATATATATAATCCCCGCATATAAATGAAGAAGTTTACAACTTTTTTTCTTTTCATCCTGATTATTTTGACCAAAGTACACAGTGATGAGTTTCCCGTGAACTATTTTATGTCCCCCGTTGATATCCCCCTCCGGCTTTCTGCTAACTTTGGTGAGCTGCGGACAAATGCCTTTCATGCAGGCATAGATTTGAGGACACAGGGAGTGACCGGCAAGGATGTTTTTGCGGCTGCTGACGGATTTGTTTACCGGATCGTGGTGTCTCCCGTGGGGTACGGAAGGGCGTTATATATTGAACATCCCAACGGACTGGCGACGGTCTATGCACACCTTGACAGATTCAACGATGA
>SKND01000285.1 GCA_007120695.1 Bacteroidales bacterium
CAGAGAGAGAACCTTTGTTTTCGGCAAGGAATGTAAAATTATTAAGCACGCCGCTAAATGATGAAAATCCGATTACTGTACAGGTGCTTGGAATATGTTCGGCACTTGCAGTAACGGTTATGCTGGAACCTGCTGTTGTTCTTGCAATTGCAGTTGTTGCGGTTATGGGAGCTGCCAATGTGATCATCTCCCTGCTAAGAAAGACCATCCCGCCGAGAATCAGGATCATAGTCCAGCTGGTGGTTATTGCATCGCTTGTAATTCTCGTGGACCAGGTGCTGAAGGCATTCCTGTATGATGTAAGCAGGCAGCTCTCAGTGTTTGTGGGACTGATAATCACCAACTGCATAATAATGGGACGCCTGGAGGCATTTGCACTGGGAAATAAAACGTGGCCGTCATTTTTGGATGGCATAGGTAATGCTGCCGGTTACGGATGGATACTTATTGTAGTGGCTTTTTTCAGAGAGCTTCTCGGTTCAGGAACCCTTTGGGGTTACCCTGTTATTGAAAAACTTGGTCTCTATGAACTGGGATACGAGAATAACGGTTTTATGATACTACCCCCAATGGCCCTTATTACAGTCGGAGTTATTATATGGGTCCAGAGATCAAGAAACAGGAAACTTATTGAATCAAATTAAACTAATTAAGTGATGGAAGGATTGATCAATATATTTGTCAGATCGGTATTTATAGACAATATGGTCTTTGCCTATTTTCTTGGGATGTGTTCATACCTTGCTGTGTCGAGGACAGTGAGCACCGCTAACGGACTTGGCATAGCAGTTGTCTTTGTACTGGGTATTACGGTTCCCGTAAACTACCTTATTGAGAACTACTTTCTCAGTGCCGGCGCCATGGCCTGGATCGGACAAAACTTTGCCAATGTTGACCTGAGTTTTCTCAGCTTCATTATGTTTATCGCAGTTATAGCTTCGATGGTTCAGCTTGTCGAGATGGTAGTTGAAAAATTTGCTCCCACCCTCTACTCATCTCTTGGAATATTTCTGCCGCTGATAGCTGTAAACTGTGCAATTCTTGGCGGTTCACTTTTTATGCAGGAGAGGGAGTATGCAAATATTGCAGAGGCCACATCATTCGGACTCGGTTCCGGAGCTGGTTTCTATCTTGCCATTGTTGGTATTGCCGCGATACGTGAAAAAATAAGGTATTCAAATGTTCCCGGACCCTTACGGGGACTCGGAATTACGTTTATTGTCACCGGCTTGATGGGAATAGCGTTTATGAGTTTTATGGGAATCAAACTCTAATCAGGGGTTTTATATAATTAAAGAAAAGCAATATGATCTTATTAGCATCGCAGGGGTTGATTGTAATAATTAGCATCGTTGTGTTTTTTATTGTGATAATGACCCTTGTCACTGTTTTGCTCTATGCAAAGTCCAAACTTACTCCCTCGGGAGAGGTTAAACTTACCATCAATAATGAAAATGAGCTGGCCGTTGAGCCGGGATCAACTATCCTGACCACACTTTCAGATAACGGCATTTATTTGCCTTCAGCATGCGGTGGCGGAGGTACCTGTGCTCAATGTAAATGCCAGGTGCTTGAGGGAGGGGGTACTATTCTTCCCACCGAGAAGGATTTTTTTACCAGGCGTGAACAGCAGGAGTTATGGAGACTGGGTTGCCAGGTTAAGATAAAGGAGGATATGAAAATCAGCGTTCCCAAAGAAGTTATGGGAATCAAGAAATGGGAATGTGAAGTTGTAAGTAACCGGAATGTGGCAACTTTTATAAAAGAGTTTGTTGTAAGGCTCCCGGAGGGAGAGGAGATGGATTTCAGATCGGGAGGATATATCCAGATTGATGTGCCCAAAACAGAAGTTAACTTTAAAGATATAGAGGTAGAGGAGGAGTTTCGTGACGAATGGGACCAGTTCAATATGTGGGATCTGAAAATGAAAAATCCCGAACCTGCATACAGGGCCTACTCAATGGCCAATCATCCTGCCGAAGGGAATATTATAATGCTTAACATAAGGATTGCAACACCACCCTGGGACAGGGCAAAGGGATCCTTTATGAATGTTAACCCGGGAATATGTTCTTCATTTGTCTTTTCCAGGAAACCGGGCGATAAAGTTACCATTTCAGGCGCGTATGGTGATTTTTTTATTAAAGATACCGAAAATGAAATGGTTTATATTGGTGGTGGTGCCGGTATGGCGCCGTTAAGGTCGCACCTGTTTCATCTTTTCCATACGGCAAAAACAAAGAGGAAGGTCTCTTACTGGTATGGTGCAAGGTCATTACGTGAGGTATTTTACGAGAAGGAGTTCATGGAAATAGAAAAAGAGTTTCCAAATTTCAAATTCAATTTAGCTCTTTCCGAACCCAAGCCTGAAGATAACTGGAAGGGCCACACCGGATTCATTCATCAGGTTGTTCATGACAACTACCTGGCAAGGCACGAAGATCCTGATGAGATAGAGTACTACATCTGCGGACCACCAATGATGAATGATTCAGTACTTAAAATGCTTTACGATCTTGGTGTTCCCGAAGAGATGATAGATCTTGACGATTTTGGAGGTTAACATCTGAAAAACTATAATTGGAGGATATTTCCGTTTTTCCGCGAAAGCGGAAGGATTCATAAATTATGATATCAAACATGAACAGACTCCTTTTGCTCCTGTTGCCGTTGACGGTACTCTACTCATGCTCATCTGAAGAGAAAAGGGTGTTTGTCTACCTTGAAGGTTTCACCCAGGGAACGAGTTACCATATTGCTTATAATTCGCCTGACTCAATTGATTACCACAAGGAGATCAAAGAGTTGTTCGAAGATATTGATTACTCGATGTCAACTTACAATCCCGAATCCGTCATCTCGGCCATTAACCGCAATGATGAGGGTGGGGAACCCGATAAATATTTTACAGATGTATTTCTGCGTGCAATGGAGATTTCAGAGCTAACCGGCGGAGCATTTGATATAACTGTGGCTCCGCTTGTAAATGCATGGGGATTTGGGTTTACTGGCGGGGTCGATGTTTATCCTGAACTGATCGACAGTTTGTTGCAGTTTGTAGGCTGGGAAATGGTGATGCTCCAAAATGGAAGAATTGTAAAAGATCATCCATCGCTGATGTTAGATATGAATTCTATTGCGAAGGGCTATACTGTTGATGTTGTGGCTGATTTTCTTGACAGCATGGGAATAACTGATTATATGATCGAAGTAGGTGGAGAGATTAGGGTTAAGGGACGAAACAGGAATGACCAGTTGTGGAGGATAGGAGTTGATAAGCCTGTTGATGACCCGGCAGCCATATCACGAGAGCTTCAGACGGTATTACATTTAACCGGGGCGGCAATGGCGACTTCGGGAAACTACAGGAGGTTTTATATCAGGGATGGCCAGCGCTATGCTCACACCATTGATCCGGCTACAGGCTATCCGGTCCAGCACAACCTGCTGAGCGCTACTGTAATAGCACCTCTTGCGATGGATGCTGATGCTTATGCTACTGCATTTATGGTGATGGGGCTTGAAAAAAGTTTGGAATTTGCACTGAATAAGCCTGATCTGGAAGCATATCTTA
>SKND01000378.1 GCA_007120695.1 Bacteroidales bacterium
CGAAGTCAATGTCACATCTGACTTGTATTGCTAAAAGATCATAATAACACATGTGAGATCGACGAAGTCAATCCCCCTGGTTTGTTGACCTACGGTCGATTCTACATGCAATTATTTGTCCTATTAGCAGTAATTGTAAGATGTAGAATTGACTTTTAGTCGATTTCACATGCAATAATAAGTCCTTTTAGCCATATTCATCTGATGTGAAATTCATGTTATTTTGTCTGCCGAAGGCTGATGCGGGTTTCATAAATTAAAGTTTTGCAGTTAAATAATGTTGTTATGAGAGCAGTTATTCAGAGGGTAAAATATGCAAAAGTAATTATTAATAAAGAAGTAAAGGCTTCAATAAAAGATGGATTGCTTATTTTACTTGGAGTAGAACATGAAGATAACAAGGAGGATGCTGAGTGGCTTGGGAAAAAGATTGCCCGCCTTAGAATATTTGATGACAGCAGTGGTGTTATGAACCTTGATATCACTCAGTCGGGAGGCGAAATTCTAGTTATCAGCCAGTTCACCCTTCATGCCAAAACGAAGAAGGGCAACCGCCCATCATATATACAGGCTGCCGCACCCGTGATAGCAATTCCGCTTTATGAATTGTTTGTTAAGAAAATCGGTGAAGAGGCCGGAACCGAAGTCAGAACAGGTGAGTTTGGCGCTGAAATGGAAGTCGAACTGCTAAATAATGGCCCGGTAACCATAATTGTTGATACCAGGAACAAGGAGTAGCATCGTAATTTAATTTAAATCCTTTTAATGCAGGAAACTCTTTTTACTGCATCCGGTAATAAAATTTCAGGTCCTTACTCGATACTGCTTAACAGACTTCGGCCAAGCAATGGTAAAGTACCCTGTTTTGATTGACAGAAATTGCAATAATTTTTCAAAATCGTAACTTTGCATTTTTCAATCAATATGAATGACCCCGATAATCATCCCGGTTCTGAAAAAGCCTCAGTACTTCTTGTTGCAGTTATTTCTGCATTTCTTACACCTTTTATGGGGTCGGCAATTAACCTGGCACTGCCGGCAATTGGAAATGAATTTGGAGCAGATACCATCTTACTTGGCTGGGTAGCAACTGCATATCTGCTGTCAAGTGCAGTGTTTCTTGTTCCATTTGGCAGGCTGGCTGATATATATGGCAGGAAAAAGGTCTTTTTGGCCGGACTGGTTATTTTCACGATTTCATCACTTCTCTCCTCCATTGCACCCGGAATTTATGCATTACTTACTTTCAGGGTTCTTCAGGGTATGGGCAGTTCAATGATTTTTGCTACGGGACTGGCCATTGTATCTTCGGTATTTCCGGCCGAAGAGAGGGGAAGGGCATTTGGGCTCACGATAGCATCGGTGTATACCGGTTTATCGTTTGGTCCGTTTGCAGGCGGCGTACTTACTGAGTACCTGGGCTGGCGCAGTATCTTTGTATTTACAGTTATTCTGGGAATTACCGCAATTTTCTTCACAGTTCGCAAAATCAGGGGTGAGTGGGCCGAGGCAGCAGGTGAGTCTTTCGATCTGGCCGGGTCTTTAATATATGGAGTATCATTATTTTTCCTGATATTCGGATTCAGCCGCCTGCCTTCAACAACGGGTTTTTTGTGCCTTATTGCAGGTGCGGGGGGTATAGCGTTTTTTATCATATTTGAATTGCGCATTCCCTTTCCTGTTATGCAGCTGAAGCTATTTAGAAATAACCCGGTGTTTGCATGGTCAAATCTTGCGGCATTGATAAATTACAGCGCTACATTTGCAGTAGGATTTATCCTGAGTCTTTTTCTGCAGTATATAAAAGACTTTTCACCAAGAGATGCAGGATTGATACTGTTATCACAACCAGTAATTATGGCAATTGTTTCTCCGGTTGCCGGCCGGCTGTCTGACAAGATAGAGCCCCGTCTTCTGGCAACCACCGGAATGGCAATAACCACTGCAGGGCTGTTTTTACTTATCTTTATTGATAAACTTGGAATGGCAGCACTTATCGCAACCTTGATAATTCTCGGAACCGGTTTCGGACTTTTTTCATCACCCAACAGTAATGCAATTATGGGCTCAGTAGACAGAAAATATTACGGGATCGCTTCCAGCACGATGGGCACAATGCGACTTCTGGGACAGATGTTCTCGATGGGAATGGTAATGCTTATTCTTGCTATTTTTATTGGCAGACAACCTGTTACCATGCATAATTCACATCTCTTCCTGGAGAGTGTCAAAGTTTCTTTCGGGATCTTTTTTGGACTTTGTTTTATTGGTATATTCGCCTCATATTCAAGAGGTAAAGTTCGTTTATATAAATAAATAAGTAAAACATCAGTATACCTGTAACTAAATTAATTATGTTTATGCAGACTCTATTTGACAAATATGAAAAAAGGCTTGATATCACCTCGATTGATAGTAATATTGATCGGATACAAGGATTTATAAAGCAAAAAATTAATACAAACTATCTAAAGCAAATATTTAGTTATATTGATTTTACATCTTTGAATACAGCTGATAATGAAAATGATATATTACGAATGGTTCAAAAGCTCAACAGGTTTTCAGAAAACTTTCCGGGTATTCATCATGTAGCTGCAATTTGTGTATGGCCATCTCTAGTATATGTACCGAAGCGATATTTGGATGTACCAGGAATAAAGATAGCATCTGTTGCCGGCGGGTTTCCTTCGTCCCAGACTTTTCTGGAGGTAAAGTGTACTGAGGCTGAGAGTGCTGTGGAAGCCGGTGCAGATGAGGTTGATATAGTTATGAATGTTGGGAAGTTTTTATCTGGCGATTATATATCAGTTGCTGGTGAGATAAATGCCATTAAAAGATCAATTGGCAACACCCATCTTAAAGTAATACTTGAAACCGGACTTCTGGAAAATGCTGACCAGATACGAAAAGCCAGTCTTCTCGCTATGCAATCGGGAGCCGATTTTATAAAGACCTCAACAGGAAAGATCTCCCCTGCAGCAACCTACCGGGCAGTTTATGTGATGGCTGATGCTATTGGTGATTTTTACAGAAAAACCGGTAAAAAAACGGGGATTAAACCTGCCGGGGGCATTATTGCTCCTGAAGATGCAGCTATGTATTCTGCTATTACAGAAGAAATTCTTGGTGAAGGCTGGATGACTCCCGAGTTTTTCCGGATAGGTGCAAGCCGTCTTGGAAATAATCTGCTTGCCGCAATCACTAAGCCTGACAGTGAAATGGATGAAGGGTTTACCTACTTTTAGATCGTTCACATTAAGTCAAACATTATTTAAAGTTCGATACAGGCCAGTAAAACAGACAACAATACAATATTTAAATAGTATGCTTATTCGTATGATTTTTCCTGATATGTTATAAACTAGTATACCGACTCATTGAGTATTGATTTTCTTTTAATATTTTTGCAGATAATTTCAGTTAAAATTTCCAATGATCCTGCAAAATTCACCCGGAACTGATTCCTTTGTGAGGGTTGATACCGGCCCGGTAGCTTCCAGTCAGGGTATTATAACAACTCAGCAGGATACTGTTTCCGTAGATTTGCTTCAGGATACCCTGCAGGTAC
>SKND01000149.1 GCA_007120695.1 Bacteroidales bacterium
CTGAGGGAGATAAAGCCAATGTAGTGCTTCCCGACGGCAGGAAGGGAACTGTGTTTTCAGAAGATATCGCCCCATTCGACCTGTGGAGAAACAATATAAAGCCTCTTCCCGAAAAGATCACTGAAACAGCGATGACCATGAACGGGTTCCCTTACCTCTGGGGAGGAACATCAGTCAAGGGTATTGACTGCAGTGGTTTTACAAGAATAGTTTTTTTCCTTAACGGACTGGTAATTTCGAGGGATGCATCACTTCAGGCCAGGTTTGGGCAGGAACTGGAAGTAAATAACGGATGGGAAGTTTACAGGCCGGGAGATCTTTTGTTTTTCAGAGGTGATCCTGACGGGGCGCCAGGTTCTCCGGTTATTCATGTTGGTTTATATACCGGAGATTCCGAGTATATTCATGCATCGGGGATGGTTAAGATCAATAGTCTTGACAGCAACAGAATGAATTATGATGAATACAGGCATTCAACCCTCCAGAGCGCAAGGAGGATTACACCTGCCTTTTATGGAGAAGGTAATGTGCCTGTGGCAGATCATAGCTGGTATTAAACTCAAAAATTTCACGATAATGGAATCCAGAAGAAACTTTTTGAGAAAAGCAGGATTGCTGGCAGGGTCGGCAATCATTGGAACTAAACTGTCAGGTCTATACGGGAAGAGCCTCCCGGGAATCCGGAGCAGCAAAAAACTAACTCTCAGGTTCAAACCTTTTGAGGTAAGGCTGAAGCATGTCTTTACGCTTGCAGCAGGAAGCCGTACTACTACTCCCGTCGTTTTAACAGAGATCGGTTATGATGGAATTACAGGTTACGGAGAGGCTTCCATGCCGCCATACCTGGGTGAAAATCATGATACTGTTATTAACTTTCTCAACAAGGTTGACCTGTCCCGTTTCAACGATCCTTTTCTTTTTGATGATATATTAACATACACCGACTCAATTGCTCCGGGTAATTATGCTGCCAAAGCCTCTGTTGATATAGCACTGCATGACCTGGCAGGGAAACTGCTGGGCCAGCCCTGGTACAGGATATGGGGCTTCAACAGTTCAGAAACACCTTACACATCATATACTATAGGTATTGACACTCCTGATGTTGTAAGGGAAAAGACAAGGGAAGCATCAGGGTACAGGATGCTTAAAGTCAAACTGGGACTTGACAGCGACAAGGAGATGATAGAAACAATACGCTCAATAACAAATACTCCCATTTGCGTTGATGTTAACCAGGGGTGGAAAGACCGGGAGAAGGCACTTGAGATGATCCATTGGCTGGATGAGAGGGGTGTAGTATTTATCGAACAACCTATGCCTAAAGAGGCTGTTGAAGACATGGCATGGCTGACAGAAAGAAGCCCCCTTCCCACAATGGCAGATGAGGCACTGCAGGGCCCGGCAGATATCGGGAAAGTTTATGGAGTGTATGATGGTATAAATATAAAATTGATGAAAGCCGGAGGGATGCGTGCGGCACACAAGATGATCAGTACTGCCAGATCTCTCGGAATGAAAGTTATGATTGGGTGCATGATTGAAAGTTCCTGCGCGGTGACAGCGGCAGCACAGCTTTCACCTTCAGTTGACTGGGCAGACCTTGACGGAAACCTGCTGATAAATAATGACCTTTTTGACGGTATCAGAATAAGGGATGGCAAGGTAACTATCCCGGAAAGGCCAGGAATAGGTGTTATACCGCTGGAGGATTATTATCAGCTTTAGCACCCGTTCATAGCCGGGCAGACCGGAATTCCTGCGGGACAGTCTCCCGGACCTGAAGCGGGGGTGACTCAGCCGGTAAACCGAAGTTAAAAAAAGAGTAACTCCAAAATACAAATGACTATGAAAAGAAAAGCACAAAGAATCAGACTCGGATTGTTTATTATGATTAGCTCCGCTTTCCTGTTGCTGATACTGGGGCTGTTCACGGCACGGAACCTTTTTGAGCAGAAAGATGTCTATTATGTTGCATACAAAGACATCTCTGTCAGCGGACTTGAGGTTGGAAGTCCCGTCAAATATATGGGAATTAATGTCGGATCAATTGCAAGTATCAGTATAGATCAGGAGGATGTCAGTTCGATTATAGTGCAATTATCGCTTGATACCGGCACACCGGTGAAAGAAGATGCGGTAGCCGATATAGTGGCAATTGGAATAACCGGGCTCAAAACAATTGAGATAAGGGGAGGCAGCCAGGAGGCCGATTTTCTTGAACCGGAAGAGTATATTGAATCCGGATCAACTATGGCTGCTGATATAACCGGAAAGGCCGAAGTAATAGCATTCAAGGTGGAGGAGATACTGAACAACCTGCAGGTATTTACCAGGCCTGAAAATCTTAACAACTTTACAGAGGCTGCATCAGATTTTTCCGGTCTGGCAAACAATGCAGAAAATACCCTTGCCAGCCTGGATCAGATAATTGCCGAGAACAGGCAGGAAATAAGGAATACATCTGTTGCTGTTAATAATATAACAGAGCGGCTTGAACACTCATCTGGAGATATGGCATCAGCAATTGCAAGGTTCAACGAGATAATGCAGGGCGAAGATATTACAGAAGTGCTGAGCAACCTCAGAGATATCTCTCTCTCGGTAAGGGAAGCAAACATGAAGGAGCTGATCGAAAATCTTGCTGCGGCTACAATGCAGACTCAGGGACTTTTACTAAAGCTGGACTCAGATTTTGATGAGAGCAGCCGGCATCTTAATCACAACCTTATATTACTCCAGCATACCCTGGAAAATCTAAATGAGGCATCACGAAAAATCAATACCAATCCATCAGTACTGATTCGGGGTCAGAGAACCAGAAACCTGCCTGACAAGGATTTAAGGAATTAATTCATAAATTCATAACATGGTTTACACTTTATTTAAAAAGAATAAAAACTGATCAAATGGTACAAAGAATAGTTATTTTCGCATTGCTGGGTTCATTAATACTTACCGGATGTCTGACCCGGAAACCGGAGACTACCAGACACTACATTCTGGAATACCCGGCAGGTTATGAGACTGTTCCTGTAAGTAAAATAGCTGACAGGTCATGCCTGATAATGCCGGCAGAGGTTTATCCGGCATTTGCAACACACCAGATAGCTTTAAGGGAAAGCAGTAATGAAATACGGTACTTTGCACTTAATGTCTGGGCAGTAAGGCCGGAACAAAGTATCACAAACATGGTAACCGAATTCCTCCTTAAGCACAATGTGTTTCAATCTGTGTATGCCCCCGCCATAATCAGGGAAACAGATTTCAGCCTCAAAACAACTGTTTACCGGCTTGAAGTAATTACTGAAAACAGAGATTACTTTGCGAATCTCGAAGTTGAATTCATGTTAATCAATAATCTTGACGGTCAGATAACCGATGTTCACAGAGCCAGCCGGAAAGTGGAGCTGGAGGACAGGGACCTCAACCTCTATGCGGCTGCCATTAGCAGGATGCTAATAGAAGAGCTGTCAGTATTCACAAAATCATTTACTGAAATCCTGAATTAATTATAATCCTGAATTAACTGAAAAAAGCAATTACAAGAACCAATGAAGTATTCCAGAATAAATACACCCGGCAAGGTATTGCAATCAGGAACAGTCAGTTGCCGGCTGCAGGACAGCATCCTGGTAATATCAGGAAGTCTGAGGATTTCTGGTTCGGCCGGGTTTGTCAAAACAATTATTAAAGAGATTGCACATATTGAGACAAATGTTACCGCTATTAACATCGACGAACTTGAAGATATTGACAGTGCGGGAGTTATAACACTTTTTTATCTCAAGGAAAAACTTACCCGTAAAAGCCGGGAAATAAGCATTGAAGGCGGTAACAGCACCATAAGGAAAAAGATCAGCCTTTTTGCTCCCGATACCACAAAAAAGGAGGAAACTCCTGCTAAACCGGGTTTAGCAGAGACAATAGGCACAGGTGCCCACAGATTTTTCAAAGAATATGTTTTCGGGTTTACGGTACTTGCAGCAGATGTTTTTTACTGGTCAGTGGCAGACCTTTTCAGGAAAAAATCCAGGAGGAAGGGTGAATTTTCCAAACAGGCACTGAAAATAGGTGCCAACGCTGCAATGATAGTGGTTTTTATGTCGTTCGCGATCGGACTGGTACTGGCAGTTCAGTCGGGGGGACAATTACGGACTTTCGGAGCTAACATATACATTGTTGACCTGACGGTTATTGCAATCATGAGCCAGATGGGCCCCCTGATAACGGCAATCCTGGTGGCCGGGAGGAGCGGCTCATCAATAGCGGCTGAAATCGCTACCATGAAAGTCACCTCTGAGCTGGATGCGCTCAAAACAATGGGACTCGATCCTGTACGCTTTGTAGTTGTACCAAAACTGTATGCCGCCCTGTTTACGCTGCCTTTCCTGATAATACTGGCCAATGTTGCCGGGATAGCCGGCGGAGCTGTAGCAGCTTATTACAATCTTGACATTACACCCGAGATATTTTTCAACCGGATGGGAAGTATCATGAAGAATAAAGATCTTCTCACGGGTTTTGTCAAAAGCCAGGTTTATGCAAGCATAATAGTACTGACGGGCAGTTTTTACGGATTTAGTGTAGAACGCGGAGCAGAAGGTGTCGGCCGGGTAACAACACATGCCGTGGTAGTTGCAATTTCACTGGTCGTACTGGCAGACAGCGCTATGGGATTAATATTTTACTGATATGCTCGTCCGGGTTCAGCAACAGCTCCTGACAGTTATGCCGTATATGGATATATTAAAACAAGCTGATCAAAAGAAATGGAAAAAGTAATTGAAGTAAAGCGGTTATTTGCAGGTTTCGACGGAATTGAAATTCTTTCAGATGTCTCCTTTTCTGCCTCCAAGGGAGAGGTAACGGCAATAATCGGCGGAAGCGGATCAGGCAAGACAACAATTCTGAAGCATCTTCTCGGATTATATGATATTCAGCGGGGATCTGTTTCTGTACTGGGACAAGACCTTTCCCTTCTTACTGAAAAAGAGATGAATAACCTTTATCTCCAGATGGGTGTGTTTTACCAGGACGGAGCCCTGCTTAATTCCCTCACGGTGGCGGAAAATATCGCCCTGCCACTTCAGCAGCAAAGCAACCTTCCGGATAACCTGATAGAGGAGATAGTAAGGATGAAACTGGGACTTGTGAACCTGGAGGAAGCATACCGCCTTTATCCATCCCAGCTAAGCGGAGGCATGCTGAAAAGGGCAGCACTTGCAAGGGCCATAGCAATGGACCCGCCCCTTCTCTTTTGCGACGAACCAGGCGCAGGACTTGATCCCGTCTCACTCGAATCGCTCGATCACCTGATCATCAACCTGAAGAATCTTCTGGGTATGTCGATTGTAATAATAACCCATGAAGTGTCGAGCATCCTTCGGATAGCAAACCATATTGTATATCTGGACAAAGGGGTAGTAGTATTTGAAGGCTCAACTGCTGAAGCCATTGATTCTGAGATTACTGAGCTGAATGACTTTTTCTCAGCCATACTGAACAATCCTTACAAAACTTCGCGAAGTTAATTTCTTCCCTTACGGGGAATTTTTATTATATTGCCCCCACATTCAGGCCGGGCTGAAACCAACCTGTTTGCCAATGAATGTAAATCGTTATACTGAACTTAATCAAACAGAACCAAAATCCCGATATGACCCTCAACTATATATGGATAGGTTTCTTTCTCGTTGCTATGATAGTCGCCCTCCTGAGGGTCATCGGTTACATGCTTGGAGGGTATCTTGAGCCGATCCTGGGATATGCGTTTACCAGCGCCGACAGGGATGTATTTATTGCAATAGTTGAGAGCACCTTCGAAATGGCAGAAGTCAGCGTTAACATAGCCATATACCTTATTGGAGTAATGGCGCTGTGGCTAGGTATCATGAAGATTGGTGAAAAGGGAGGCGCCGTTAACGGCATGACACGACTGGCCATGCCGTTTTTCAAACGAATATTCCCAGAGCTGCCTGCCGGGCATCCGGCATTCGGGTCAATGACAATGAATATCTGCGCAAATATGCTCGGGCTGGACAACGCTGCCACACCACTCGGGATCAAGGCTATGCAGGAATTACAGGAGGCAAACCCTGACAAGACAAAGGCATCGGACTCACAGATCATGTTCATTGTACTCAATACCAGCGGACTGACCCTTATTCCTGTTTCGGTAATGGCCATCAGGGCCGCGATGGGAGCCGCTAATCCTGCCGATATATTCCTGCCCATCATGCTTACGACATTTTTCTCAACTTTAGCAGGCCTGCTTATAGTTTCGGTAATCCAGAGGATCAACCTGTTTAACCGGGTTGTACTGGGCTATGTTGGCGGACTATCTATAATTATTGGACTTATTATCTGGCTGTTCAGCAACATGGCGTCAGCTACAATAGGTGTGGCCTCAACTTTTGCGGGTAACCTGATGCTATTCCTGATCATAATCCTTTTCATTTTGCTGGCATGGAGAAAAAAAGTGAATGTCTACGAACAGTTTATTGAAGGTGCAAAAGAGGGTTTTCATGTAGCCGTAAAGATAATTCCCTACCTGGTAGCAATGCTCGTGGCGATAGGTGTTCTGAGGGCGTCCGGGGCTCTCGACATACTTGTTGCGGCGATCGGGGGGTTTGTCGGTCTTTTTGGAGTGGACAGTGAATTTGTCGGTGCACTTCCCACTGCATTCATGAAACCGCTTAGCGGCAGCGGGGCCAGGGGGATGATGATTGAGGCTTTCAACCATTATGGTGTCGACTCATTTGTGGGACGTATGGCAGCGACTTTTCAGGGCTCGACCGAAACAACCTTCTATACGGTAGCGGTATATTACGGAGCCATCGGGATCCGGAACACCAGGTATACTATAGGTTGCGGACTATTTGCCGATTTAACGGCGGTTATTGCGGGAATATTCATAGCAGGGCTGTTTTTTGGATAATACTATCAATAATATGAATCCCCATCATAGTGTCTTATAAAATATAATGGACCATATATCCGGCAAATTATTCTTCACACTTTTTATTAACTGAACCTGTTTATTGTCTGAAATGAGATCAAAAAAAATTTTGTTTATTCTGCTGGTTTTATTCGCCACAGAAGTGGTGACGGCACAATCACAGGATAAACCCGCACATGCTGATCCGGGGTTTTTTCCGTTCTCTGTATGGTACAGCGGAGGAACTGCCAGGGCACCTATGCTTTCTGAAATAACACCTGAGTCTGAATCAGAGTGGAGACATGATCTTAAACAGATCAGGGCACTTGGATTCAACACGGTAAGGACCTGGGTTGAATGGGCGAAGTGTGAACCAGTAAGGGGGCAGTATAATTTTGAGAATCTGCACCTTCTTATGAGGCTTGCAGAGGAAGCGGGTTTAAGGGTATTTATACAGATGTATGTCGATTCGGCACCCGACTGGGTTGCTGAGGCATTCCCCCATGCTCTGTTTGAAACACAGAGCGGAATTAAGGTTTACCCCCAGTCAGCTCCCGGAGCCTGCACAGACAATGCCGGTGTTGAAGAAGCAGTGCTTGGTTTCTACACAGAAACTGCAAAAGTAGCCTCCTCCTACAGCAACTTTTTCGGATGGGACTTGTGGAGTGAGCCCCACATAATAAACTGGGCCCATCTCGATTATGTTCCCAACGTTCAGTTTTGCTTCTGCCCGGGAACGAGAACCAGGTTCAGGCATTGGCTGATGGACAAATACGGCAGTCTTGATGATCTCAACAGGGCCTGGTACAGGAATTTCTCAAACTGGAAAGAGGTGGATCCGCCACGTTTCAGCACCATTCTGAGTTATACCGACTTCATCGACTGGAAAACATTTATCTACGAAAAGCTGGTTGAAGATATGAGGATGCGGTATGAAGCGATAAGAAAAGCAGATACTGTAAGCCTTATAACAGCCCATGCAGTTGGGGCCTCCCTGTTCCAGTCGCCGTACCTCGGCACAGGAGCAACCGACGATTTCATGATGGCTGAACCACTTGATTTCTATGGTGTGTCGATATACCCGAAACATAACCGGCCAGAAGCACACTGGTCGGTTACAACCTTGCGCACTGTCATGGATTTTACACGCAGTGCCAACAGGGAAAAGGGCGGCTGGTACGTTGGCGAACTTCAGGCCGGAATGGGTACAATAGGACTGCTGGTGAGCGACCCGGTTGTTCCGGACGACCACCGGATATGGGCATGGTCGGCTATAGCAAAAGGTGCAAAAGGTATTAACATCTATGCGTATTACCCGATGTCATCGGGATATGAAGCCGGAGGATATGGATTAATAAACCTGGATGGAACAATTACCGAACGGGCAGTGCATGCGGGTGAAATTGCATCTATAGTCGACCGTAACCAGAAACTTTTTCTCTCCTCTTCACCGGTTAAAGCCGAGATCGGCATTATGTACAACCCGCTTTCGCAAATGGTAGGCGGCATGCAGCGAAGGGACTACCCCGGAGCCCACACCAACTCGTTGATAGGATACTTCAGGGCCTTTGCCGATCATAATGTTCCTGTAGATTTTGTTCATCGCGAACATTTCGAAAAACAGGAACTTTCTCAGTATAAACTTGTAATAATTCCATGGCCGGTCATGATTACCAGGGAAGCTGCAGAGGGAATCAGGCAGTTTGTGAAAGAGGGCGGACATGTTCTGGCCGAGGCAAGAATAGGATGGAATGATGAGAGAGGCTTTGCATCGGAGATCATTCCGGGACTCGGACTCCATGAGGTGTTTGGCGTGCGTGAGCATGAGGTCAGAATGCGGGATGAAGTTGAGATTGAAATAGCAGAGGGCTATCACCCGGCAACATCAGATCTTGAACCGGGAACACTTTTAAAGGGCTCGCTATATGCCAAATCGGTTTTGCCACTTGACGAAAGTAAAGTTGAAGTTCTGGCCAGGCTGAATGATGGTTCCGCAACACTTGTAAGCACAAAATACGGGGAGGGAGAAGCCATGCTCGCAGGATCCTACCTTGGAATGGCCAACCACCCCGAACCGGTTTTGGAAAATGAAAAATTCTTCATGAACCTTCTTAACTGGGCAATGGTAGACAGGCCATTCATTAGCTCACACGACGGTAATAAGGAAAATTACGTGGAAGTCAGGCTTCAGGAAAATGAAAACGGGTTTGTGCTATACCTGATCAACCATAGTGACAGCATTGAAGATGTATCTGTCGACATGCGGACACCCCACAACGGCAACCACAGGGTAAGAGATGTGATAATGGACCAGGACAGGCGTATAAGGGCGCGCAACAATATCCTCAACCTCAGCACAAGGCTGGATGCAAAGCAGGTAAAAGTCTGGGAAATAAGGTATTAACCGAACCGTGCGCCTTTTGGCACAAAATGCATGGATCCTTCAATATTATTGCCATTGCCCGGTTACCGGAATCACCATTAACGCAGACAGCCATTAACTGATATAATCATTAACCCAGACAGTCATTAACCGGGACAGCCAAAAATTATAAACTCTAAAAGGCATTATCTGATTATGTCGGAAATCAATAAAAAATCGATATTCGCAGCCGGCTGCATGGGAATGCTGATTTTCGGAATTGTAATTGCGGTATTGGGTTCAGTACTCCCTTCGGTTATTGTGAAATTCAACGTAACACTGGCTGATGCCGGTTCTTTCTTTATTGCCATGAGCCTGGGAATGCTGGCAGGGTCATTGGTATTCGGTCCGCTGGCTGACAGCTACGGGTATAAATGGGTTCTGATCATCAATGCTTTTTTGGTGTTTATTGGAATTGAAGGTATAGCGCTGGCCCCTTCAATCTTAATACTGTGGCTTTCACTTTTTATAGTTGGTTTTGGCGGAGGAGGGGTCAACGGCGGAACCAATGCGCTTATTTCAGATATAAGTGAAGAAAACCGCGGAGCTGAACTCACCCTGCTTGGTGTATTCTTCGGGTTAGGTGCCCTGGGAGTACCCTTTATTCTGGGAACTATGCTGGACAGGGTTCCCTATGAAATACTCATCGGAATTGTAGGAGGTATGATCCTGATACCGATTCTTTTCTTTTCTTTCTTAAAGTTTCCGCCACCAAAACATGAACAGGGATTCCCGGTCAGGGAAGGGATCCAACTTGTAAAAGAACCTTCGCTGCTGCTTTTCGGTATGATCCTTTTTTTTCAGAGCGGACTTGAAATGACCGTAAGCGGATGGTCGGCTACCTTCGTGCATGAGGAGCTGGATATCCAGGCCAGGCAGTCTGTCCTCTACCTGTCATTTTACTGGCTCGGACTTATTTTTGCACGTATTGCCATAAGTGAGCTGCTTCGCAAAGTATCAATGAACAGGGTAATGACATTTTCGATGCTCCTGTCTGTTGCAGCATCAACAGGATTAGTGCTGTCGCAAAGCCTGTGGATGGCATTGCCGGCCCTTTTTATAACAGGCCTGGGATTTGCAGCAATATTTCCGCTGGTATTTGCCTATGTGGGTAACCTGTTTCCCAAATACTCAGGTACGGCTTTCAGCGTAATCCTGTCCATTGCCCTTATCGGAGGGATGTCTGTTCCTTATGCCGCCGGTCTGCTTGCCGGAAACTTCAATCTAAGGGTGGCACTGATGCTGGTTCCGCTTTTAATGATGGTCAGTTTAATTATATTCAGGGTGATCATGAAAATAACCGGCCACAGGAGGAGATGAAACCCTGGCACAAAACAGCCACTTAATATATTCTTTTTCAGAAAAATTTCTTTTCGGGCCGGATAACTATTTCCGGTCATCATTGCATATAATTAAAACATTAAAAACAGATATAAGACCTTGAACAAACAGGGAAAAAAAGCGTTTAAGAGGAAACTAAAAATGTGAAACAAGTTTTCTGATCTCTTATAGACCCCGTAATATTAAGACTTTATGCCACAAATAATTAAACTGTCGACTTCAATCGCCACGATATGTATCCTTTTGATAAACATTACCATCGCACAGGATGACATGGGCCCCGAATCTGAAGCTTTACCTCTCAGACTCAGTCTTCAACAGGCTGTTGAATACGCCACAGAATACAGCACACAGATGAGAACTGCAGCGGTAGACGTTGAAATAGCCGGAAAGAGGATTAGAGAAATTACTGCCAGTGGACTGCCGCAGATTGATGCATCACTTGGATACCAATACTATTTTGATATCCCGACCTCCCTTGTACCAGCAGAGTTTTTTGGCGGACAACCAGGTGAATTTGCAGAAATCAGGTTTGGAACTGAACAGACAGCGAGTGCATCAGCAACAGTCAGCCAGATGCTGTTTGATGGTTCATATATCGTTGGACTTAGGGCTGCAAGGATTTACAGGGAGCTTGCCTTGCAAAACAAAGAGAGATCTGAACTTGATGTTCGCAACCAGGTATCGGAAACATACTTCCTGGTGCTTCTCACCCGTGACAATCTTGGAATAGTCATGCAGAACCTGGAAAATATTAAGCAGACTCTTGACGAAACGGAAAAAATCCTGGAAGCAGGATTTACCGACCCTATTAATGTCGACCAGCTTAAACTGTCTGTATCCAACATGAAGAATAACTTAACAAATCTGGAAAGGCAATATGAGATAAGCCTGAACCTGCTGAAGTTTCAAATTGGAGTGGATATGGACAGGAAGATTAATCTCACCGACTCACTGGGGCAGCTTTTTGACAAAATGATGCTTGAAGCTGATCCCGGTGAGGAGTTCAATCATGAAGATCACATCGACTACCGTATCATGCTCTCAACACGGGAAATGGATTATATGGCTCTAAGAAGAGAACAATCCTTCTCCCTGCCCCGGTTAACTGCATCCTTTACTTACCAGGAGATGGCCATGAGAAATGATTTTAATTTCACCGATATGTCAAAACCCTGGTTCCCTTCATCATTTATCGCTGTAAATTTGAGCATACCATTATTTTCCAGCGGTCTTCGCTCAGCAAGAGTGCAGCAGGCCAGGCTGGAACTAAGTAAAACTGAAATTGCTGCTGAACAGGTTTCAGAGAGCCTCAGGTTGCAAATTGCAGAAGCAATATCCATGTTCAGGACTGCTAAGGATAAATATATAAGTGAGAAAGAGAACCTGGAACTGGCCGAAAAGATACTTACGCGTACAACCATTATGCACCGGGAAGGTATGGTCAGCAGCCTGGAGCTGACCCAGGCCAGCGATCAGTTGCTGGCTACAAGAGCCAATTATTATAATGCCATGTTTGAGTTCATAACGGCCAAAAATAACCTGGACAAGGCGAAAGGTTTATGATAAAATATATGTGGGATCATACAAAACATTTAATCAAAAACCCTGCTGAGAGTTTAATATAATAACAAAACAAGATGAAAGCCATAAAATATGTTTTTGAAAAACTTCTTAATAAACTATATCCGTCAGAACCGGCTGGCCAAAAATATGGGATCAGGAGTTTTCCAGGATTAACAATAATTATTATAAGTGTTCCTTTACTGGTCATGAATTATTCTTGCAGTTCCACGCAAGAAAGTTCACCATCAGAAATACGTGACAGGATTTCTGAGTACCGCAGGCAAATAGGAGAAATTAACAGGGAGATTAATATTCTTGAAAATGAATTGTCGGAAATGGGAGAACCAGTTGATAACCGTCAGGGAATAAGAGTGACAACTGACAAGGTCACAAGGGGCCCGTTTGATCATTACTTCAGGATTAATGGCTCAGTTGAAGCGGTGCAGCAGGCCATTATCAGTCCCGAAACCAACGGACAGGTAAAAAACATCCTTGTTACCGAGGGCCAGAGAATAGTGCGGGGACAAGAGCTAGGAAGACTGAATACATCGGTCATTGAAAACAATATTGAAGAACTAAAAACAAACATTAACCTGGCAAAGACGGTTTTTGAGAGGCAAAAAGGTTTATGGGAGCAACAGATAGGAAGCGAAATACAGTACCTGGAAGCAAAGAACTCATATGAGAGCTTGTTATCCCGTCTAAAATCGCTTGAGTCTCAGCTGGACATGGCCGTTATGCGTGCGCCTTTTTCAGGAGTGGTGGACAAGATCCATTTAAAAGAAGGAGAATTGGCAATGCCCGGTTTACCGGTAATGCAGATAATCAACCTGGACCGTCTATATGTAAATGCCGATGTATCTGAAACATACCTCCCAAAGATTGATCCTGGCGACAATGTCATTCTTCGTTTCCCTGCCTACCCTGATTATGAAGCAAATGTATCCATCTACCGGATGAGTCATGTGATCAATCCCGAAAACCGCACCTTCAGGATACATCTCAGAATAGACAATCCGCAAGAAAGGTTCAAGCCTAATATGGTTGCAAGCCTGAACATCAGGTCATTTTCAGCTGACGATGTCATCGTTGTACCTTCAATACTTATAAAGCAGGATATACAGGGCTTTTACGTGTATGTTGCAAGAAAAAACGGAAACGGCTCCTGGCAATCACATAAACAGTACGTTGAAAGAGGACCGGAGGGTGAAGGACAAACTATGATACACAGTGGTCTTGAAGAAGGTGATATGATGATTATTCAGGGGCACAACCAGCTTGCACAGGGGACATCAATAACTCCAGTGCAAAGTCTTTAATGATGAGCGTAAACTATCAATGTAATCCAGTATAATAATCTAATGAGCAATATTCCATCTGAAAATATAACCCCAAGGGAGTTCAGGCCAACTTCAGCAGCACTCAGAAATAAAAGCACCATATTCCTGCTTACCTTTATTTTAGCCATCTTTGGAATATTCTCATACAGGTCACTTCCAAAAGAGCTTTTTCCCGACGTAGTGATACCGACAATAATGGTTAAAACCATATACCCTGGAAATCCCCCGCTGGATATAGAAAACCTGATCACTAGACCACTTGAAAATGAGATCAATACAATTTCAGGCATTAAAGTACTAAGCTCCACTTCTACCCAGGACAATTCCGATATATTTATCGAATTCCAGACAGATATTGACATCAAATCTGCTCTTCAGGATGTCAAGGATGCAGTTGACCGCGTTAAACCTGACTTGCCGGCAGACCTTCCCTCTGATCCTATTGTACTTGATATTGACTTTTCAGAGTTTCCAATAATCAACATAAATCTTTCAGGTGATTTCAGCCTCGATGAACTAAAAAGATATGCCGATTACCTGGAAGATGAAATAGAACTGATACCGGAAATATCAAAGGTCGAAATTACAGGGATCCCGGAAAGAGAGATTCAGATCAACATAAACCCTATTCAGCTTGATGCTAACGAACTAAGCTTCGGGGACATAGAAAATGCAATAATGCAGGAGAATGTCTCCATCGCAGGAGGCTCTGTGTTGTTTGAGGATAATACCCGATGGGCTGTGCGCACCATTGGTGAGTTTACCGATGTACGGCAGATAGAAGAGATAATTATTAAGCACGAGATGGGTAATATCGTACATCTCAAAGATATAGCTGAGGTGGAAGACACCTATGCCGATCCGCTGAGTTTTGCCAGGCTGGATGATCAGCCTGTAGTCTCCCTGCAGGTTATTAAAAAGTCCGGGGAGAACCTTTTATCGGCCACTGACAAGATATTTAGAATTATTTCCGAATCCAGAACAGATGGTACCCTCCCTGCAGATCTTAATATAACAATTACCAACGACCAATCGGAGGAGATACGCAACCAGCTCAGCAACCTTGAAAACAGCGTAATCCTGGCCGTGCTGCTTGTAATCCTTGTACTCTATTTTTTTCTGGGACTGAAGAATGCGCTTTTCGTTGGAATTGCCATCCCACTTTCAATGCTTGCATCTTTCATGGTTTTCGGATTACTTGGTATACAAATAAACATGATAGTTCTTTTTTCTCTTATACTTGCTCTGGGCCTGCTGGTTGACAATGCTATAGTAGCGGTTGACAATATTTACAGGTATGTTGAAAGAGGATACCCGGTTTATGAGGCAGCAAAACTCGCCATAGGAGAGATAGCTGTGCCTATAATAACATCAACGGCCACAACCCTGTCGGCCTTTCTGCCACTTGCTTTCTGGTCAGGCATAGTTGGTGAATTCATGAAATATATGCCCATTACTCTCATAATAGTCCTTACCTCATCCCTCTTTGTTGCCCTGATAATTGTGCCCGTATTCTCAGAAACTTTTTTCAGTCCGGCCATACCTGGAAATAATGCTACGGATAATGCTGATAAACAGAAAAAGTTTAACAGAAAACCATTGTTTATAACCGGTGCCATGGCAATAACCGGTATACTTTTACACATATCATCAGCAACTCTTGCCGGAAATATATTTCTTCTCTTTGCAATAGTCGGATTTCTTGGTTATTATGTTTTCGGCCGGATGCAGAAATGGTTTCAGGAAAAGTTACTTCCTTTTAACGAACGGTTGTATTCAAATACACTCTCTTATGCCCTCAGGGGTAAAAACCCCTATTTCTTCGTTACCGGCACCATGGTATTCCTGATTCTATCCATTTTCTTTTTCATAGTAAGGAGCCCCAATGTCCTTTTTTTTCCGGAAAATGAGCCTCAGTACATAAACATAATAGCTGAGCTGCCTATAGGATCGGATATTAAGGTCACTGATAATAAAATAGCTGAGATTGAGAAAAGGGTAAACGAAATAATTCAACCCTACCGTCACATTGTAAAATCTGTACTTACTACAATCGGACAGGGCTCAGGAGGGGAAATGGAACTTGCCGGCGGAGATACACCAAACCGTGGGCGGATTACGGTCACTTTTATTGAATACGAAAACAGGGAAGGTATCAATACCAGCGATATAATGGCGAAGTTAAGCCGGGAGCTGCTCGGCACATTTCCCGGTGTGGAATTTAACATAGAAAAAAACACTGCGGGTCCACCGGCAGGCAGAGCTATCAATCTGGAGATAAGCGGCAGGGAGTTTAACCAGCTGCTAACTCTTTCTGATGATATCCAGCAAATGATTGAAGGATCAGGAATACAGGGAATTGAAGGTCTCTCAAAGGATCTGGACACAGATAAGCCCGAAATAACAGTTAACATAGATCGCGACAGGGCCAGACGTTACGGAATATCGACTTATTCAATTGCGAATACCATTAGAACGGCGTTGTTTGGCAACGAAGTATCATCATTCAAGGTTGGGGAGGAGGAATTTCCTATCATAATAAGGCTTCAGAAAGATTACAGGAACAATATTGCCAGTTTGATGAACCAGCGGATCAGTTTCCGAAGCCAAAGCAGCGGACAACTTATGCAGGTTCCCGTCTCTGCGGTTGCCTCAGTGGAATTTGGCAAAACATACGGATCAGTTAACAGGATAAAATTAAAAAGGGTTATAACCTTAAGCTCCAACATTCTGCCAGGGTATAATGCAACAAGTGTTAACAATGAAATAAGAGAGCTATTAAGTGGTTATGAAATGCCTGATGGTTATGAATATGCTTTCACGGGAGAACAGCAGGAACAGGAAGAATCGATGGCATTTTTAATTACCGCACTGGTTATTGCTGTCTCGCTGATAGGTCTGATACTTGTTACACAATTTAACTCAGTCGTAAAGCCATTCATAATCATTGGAAGTGTTGTTTTCAGCACAGCCGGTGTGTTTTTTGGATTGGCTTTGTTTAACATGGAATTTGTGATCATAATGACAGGTGTGGGTATTATAAGCCTGGCAGGCGTTGTTGTAAACAATGCCATAGTGCTTATTGACTATACTGATTACCTTCACGACAGAAAAAAAGCAGAGCTGGGTATTTCCGAAAAGAAATTTCTTGATCCCGTCACATCTCTGAATATTATCCGGGAAGCAGGGGAAACGCGTTTCAGGCCTGTTATCCTGACTGCAATTACAACGGTGCTGGGACTGATTCCACTCGCGATCGGGTTGAATATCAATTTTGTTACGTTGATGACCGAACTCCGGCCACAGATCTATTTTGGCGGAGATAATGCAGCATTCTGGGGACCGATGTCGTGGACCGTGATATTTGGGCTGACGGTTGCCACATTCCTGACACTTGTGATAGTTCCTTCGATGTACAAAATAATCCTGTCTACCCGCCGAAAAGCGATGGTAATGATCAAAGGAGATGATATAATCGCCAACAGGCATAATAAGTGATACACCCCTTGCAGTGCCCCGAAGTGTATCATGTGGATTTATCATAAAACTACACATCAGGCTAAAATTTCAAACAGAACTGAATAAAGCATGATAAATTGACCTGTGGTCGATTTTTTCATCTGTCTGTGTGTAATTTGACTGCGTCGATTTTTCATGTAACCAGCTTTACATTTTGCTAAATTTGTCTGATGAAAAATTCAGATTAAAAAATTTCAAGTACATTTGCAGGTTAAATATAAATTCAATTATGGACAAAAAACCTTTGGTCGAGAAACTGGCGGAATTATTGAGATTACCTCAGAGATGGATGATAATGGATGAAGAAGGTAACTATCATGAGCTTAACTCGGGCGTAAAAGGAACAACTGTGCTTGGCTCTTCAAAAAAAGAACTCTACAGCCTTTACTTTGG
This sequence comes from Bacteroidales bacterium, assembly GCA_007120695.1. Classification (GTDB taxonomy): domain Bacteria; phylum Bacteroidota; class Bacteroidia; order Bacteroidales; family PUMT01; genus PXAP01. Next base: position 17,522 of record SKND01000149.1, read on the forward strand.
AAAAGAAGAGATATCTGAGGCCCACTTAATATTACTGGATGAGCTGCATTCAGCTATGATGCAGTTTATATGGGACAATTTCAGCGATGAGGTGAAGCAGGAAAACAGAAAGTTACTAAAACCTCTTATCAGGAAATACCAGCTCGAAGGTTTTGACACCAGTGGCTGACAGATTACACACCAGCTTGTAATCAGCTATATTTCATAGGATTAATCCCCATGTATGACCCATTGCCTGATATATTAATTAGATTCCGTTTTGACGAACGTAACGAAGCAGGCGGACATTAATGGTCAGAGGCTAATTACAATAACTATTTCTGCCTCCTTTTTGCCAAAAACCAGAACGGAACGCCTGCCACCAGAATGGATGCCCCGATAATTGCTCCGGTTCCTGTAAATACCAGGCTGGAATAAAGCATATATGTGCAGGCAATTATAAAAAGAACCGGCGGCAACGGATACAGGGGAACCCTGTATGAATCGGGCTGTCCTTCTTTACGCTTCCTGAATACAAAAAGACTTATTGTTACAAGTAAGATGAAAAACCAGAATACAGGAGCCGTATAATCAACCATGGTACTGATAGCCTGCTGCGACCATGCTCCTGCACCTACCAGCACAAGAGCTATTGCTCCCTGGAACAACAGGGCGTTGGTGGGACTGTTCCGGAGGTGGTTCCATCTGCCCATAAACCGGAAAAGTTTAAAATCCCTTCCTATTGCATAATTGGTACGTGCGCCGGTGATAATTGTGGCATTTGCCGTTGAGAGTGCAGATACAATTACAATGATAACAACCACCAGTGAGCCGCCCGGGCCGAATATCAGTTCCGTCAGGTCATAACCTACAGTTGACGACTCCCTTAGTGTCTCAAGGCCAAGAACATGAAGGTAAGTAAGGTTTACAACTACATAAATACCGGTAATAATAAAGATGCCAAGGACAAGGGCGCGGACAATACTTCTTTTTACATTGTGAAGTTCGCCGGTAAGATATGCTGCTTCGCTCCAGCCTCCATAGGTAAGCAGTACAAATATCATTGCAAGTCCCGGAGCACCACCGGAGAAGACCTCCATGTTTTTCCCCGAAAGGGATAAACCGGAAATGCTATCCGCCGGCTGATGCATCAGACCAGAAAAAGCTGTTATTACAAGGGTCACGACGATAGTTGCAGCAAGTATATTTTGCACCCTCCTGGAATGCAGGGTACCCAGAATATTGAGGCCCGTAAGCATAATTACTGTTGCCGCGGCATAAATTGATGAGCTGTAAGGACCCAGGTCAAGGATAACTGTTGCATAATCTCCCAGAATAAATGCGATAAGGGCCACAGAACCTGTCTGGATTACCGTCATCCTGCCCCAGGAGAGAAAAAAGCCTGTAGCAGGACCAAATGCCTTTCTTAGAAAATGGTACTCGCCTCCTGTGTCCGGCATTGATGATGAAAGTTCAGCATAACACAGGGCACCCATAAGCGATATGAATCCGCCGGCAACCCAGAAAAGGATAAACTGCAGTTCACCTGCCGAATTGGAAGCTACTATCGGAGGAAGCCGGAATATACCAATCCCCACTACTATGCCTATTACCACAGCCATAGAACTGAATGTGGTAAAAGTTGGACGTGGTACTCCTGAACCGGGAAGTTTCGTCATCTTCTCCTTACCGTTGCTGACCAGTTCTCAACATGACGGGAATTGCCGCTGCGAACCTGTGCCGTACCGGTAATTGTATTGCCCTCAACCGTGCCACTGAAAAGATACCTTTTGCCATTACGGGTGTTAAGTGCTGAAAAACTTATCCTGTCACCTTTCAATAAGGGTTCGCCTACTCGCAGGGAATTGTTTCCTGAATTTAAATTTAGGGTTATCTTCTGGTACTCCTGATTTGCATCCATTGTAAATGACTCTCCGCCGGTCCTCCACTCCCACCGGCCCTTTACATCAGCCGGTATTATCCAGTAATATATGTGACGGCTGTCTACAACCAGATGTTCATCGGCCTCCCAGTCGCCCATACTGAAACTGTGCGACACAACTCTTGTACCCGGTCTTAGTGTTTCAAGCAAAACGGGCTTCAGCCTGAGGTTTACCGATGTAAGCAGATACATTGTTATAACATTGGCCTTGCTGATATCAGCATCAAAAAGATCACCCTCAAGAAAGATGACCCTGTCGTCGACCCCGGCTGACCGGGCGTTCTCCTCTGCCTCCCTGACCCTGACAGGATTCAGATCCATCCCGTGCCCGTAGGCGCCTCTTTCGGCAGCTGCTATAACAATTCTTCCATCACCGGAACCCAGATCAATAACATAATCGCCCGGTCCTGTATCTGTTACATCCAGCATGGCAGCAACTACATCATGAGGCGTAGGAACATAGGGTACATCAAGATTCTGTGCATTGACCTGGCTTATTGCCATTACACCTGCTGCGATAATTACAATAAGCAGTCCGGTGCATTTTTTTAGGGTTTTCATTTAATTTTTGGTATTATGCATTATTTAATATGCCGGTTTAACAGAAAAAAAAATATAAATATATTTAAATTAAATTTTTTCAGTCGAATTTTTCATCAGACTAAGTCAGTAAAATGTAAGGCCAGTTAAATGAATAATCGACCGCAGGTCAAAATTATGAAAATTTTACAGACTAATTATAAAGCAAAATAAATCAATTTAGGGAATGTGGAAAATAAATTGTTATAAAAGTTGTTAATTGTTCTGCTTATAATTACAATGTTTCAGGACCCGCTGATTGTCAACTCCCGTATTAACCAAATTACAGGAAAAATGAGAAGCAACTTATTGAAGCAGCCCGGATTATTGACAATTTCTTAAAAAACAGGTAAGCTATCCATATTGATTATTCCGGAAAGTATTGTGAAAAAAATTGACAAAAAATCCCGTTTCTCCGTTTGGTTTGATAATTGATCAGATTAAACTTTTTTCTGTCAAATAAAAGTCATAATTTTATATATCACATTTAATGCTATTGCCTCTGATCTGTTTCCCATGATGCAGATTATAAATCATTAACCGGGTGCTCCCCCGAATAAATAAGTCATATTATGGCAATTTCGGCAGATGATATTAAAGAGATTCTCAAAAAAGCAAGTCCCCAATTATTCCTTAGACCCAATGTAGTAGCAACTGCTATCGGTTATAAGCATGTTCAGGGCAAAAGAACGGCCGGTTTGTGTATTGTTTGTTCTGTTGAATCTAAAGTTCCTGCAAGTTTTCTGAGTGAAAAGGAACTGATCCCGCGGGATATAGAAGGAATACCCACCGATGTACAGCAAACAGGAGCCATATACAGCCTGGCTTTACCAACAGGCAGGTTCCGGCCTGCTCCGGGCGGAGTAAGTATAGGACATACCGGAATTACCGCAGGAACACTGGGCTGCCTGGTTAACAGAGGGGGAAAACTTTTTATATTATCAAATAACCATGTTCTTGCCAATTCCAACCAGGCAGAAAAAGGAGACCTGATACTTCAGCCCGGACCTCATGACGGAGGTACAATTAACAATGATCAGATTGCAAGGCTCAGCGACTTCATTCCGATAAAGTTTGAGAACGAACAACAAAGATGTCTGTTTACAAGGGCATACACCGGTCTGTTCAATTACATTGCCCGGATGACCGGCAGCAAAACCCGTATTTATTCAATATCCTCAGCCGGGGACTCAAACCTTGCAGATTGTGCCATTGCTGAACCTTTCAGCGAGGGTGATGTTGTAAATGAAATACTCGATATCGGAACCATTACAGGTATTGCGAGGGGTGAACTTGACACCATAATAAAGAAAAGCGGTCGTACCACCGGCTTAACCGAAGGAGTGATTGAGCAGACGGATGCCACGGTAAGGGTCAACTTCGGAGCAGGAAAGACGGCACTCTTTACCGATCAGTTGATTGCCGGGCCGATGAGCCAGGGAGGAGACAGCGGATCTGTGATAGTTACAACAGATAATGATCTTGTTGGTTTGCTATTTGCCGGCAGTACCACATCTACAATAATTAACAGGATTGAAAATGTTTTCAGCCAGCTTGACGTTACACTGCCATAGAAAAAGGGGCTGGTCCGGGATCTGAAAAGGGAGTGGGAAACCACCGGAAAATGTTCTTATTATGGAGAATGCAAAAAGGCATGCGGGAGATATTATCAACAGGTACAAAGAGATCTGGATGAAACTTGAAAATGTAACCGCTGTGGGCACAGGTAAAGCAAGAGACGGCAGGATATGCATAATTATCTCACTTGAAAATGACGAAGCCTCAACCAGGGATATTTTTCCGGTAGAAATTGAGGGTGTGCCAATAGAAATTAAAATCAGTGGAAAGATTGATGCCAGTCAGAATTTATTATAACCAGTAATGATTTATTATGACTTTACACAGACGATCACGTGATTTTTACCCGGTAGTATTGATACTTGGCGCATTATTGGTAATTGCCCTGGTACTTGTTATGCTATATCTGCTTGACCGCCTTTCGGAAGAACATCAACCGGAAGCTGAGCAGACAGAACTATCCGTCGTCGGTCCCGGGGCGGTGCCGGATGAGTACGGATGGAAACCTCTTTTTAACGGGCATACACTTGATGGCTGGGAAATTACCAACTTCGGTCCACAGGGACAAGTGTATGTAAGAGACTCTATCATATTTCTAAACATGGGCGACGGAGCTACCGGAATTACGTGGACCGGGGATTTTCCGGTAATAAACTACGAGATATCTCTTGAAGCCATGCGTGTTGACGGCAATGATTTCTTTTGCGGACTGACTTTCCCGGTAAAGGTGGAGCACTGTACACTTATAACCGGTGGATGGGGCGGCACCCTTACAGGCATCAGCAGCATTGACGGCAGAGATGCTTCCGAAAACATTACAACTACAAGGATCGGGTTTGAAAATAACCGCTGGTACGATATCAGGATAAGGGTTGACGATGAGGCTATCTACGTTTACATTGATAATGACTTAATTGTGAATGTAAACGTTCCTGACCACACCTTTTCTGTAAGGTCAGAGGTCAGCCTCTCCAGACCCCTTGGAATAGCCACCTGGGTTACCACAGGAGCGATCAGGAATATCAGGTACAGGGAATTTTAAATTTCACTAAACGCCTTATCAATAGCTGGTTATAAGGGACTGTCTATCCTGCTACTGCGACCACCCTGTCGGCTCCCTGTCCCATCGGTGCTTCCTCAATTCGTTCATCAGTGACTTATCCAGCTGACCTTCATCACTGGCTGCAAGATTTGATATAACATGCTTCGGTTTTCTCATCCCCGGAATAATAGTACTGACCACAGGTTCGGCAAGGATAAAGCGCAAGGCCATCTCCGCCATTGTCATACCCTCCGGCACCAGTGGTTTAAGCCTGTCTGCATGTTCTACACTTGAGATAAGATTTTCCCGCACAAAATAGGTGTTCCTCCAGTCACCTTCAGGCCATTTACTCTCTTTGGTAAGTGTGCCGGTTAGTGACCCCTCATCGAAGGGTACCCTTGCAATCACTGCAACATTATGCTTTTGACAGGCCGGAAACAGCTCGTCTTCAGGATTCTGATCAAAAATATTATAAATTACCTGCACTGAATCAATCAATCCGCTCCGGACAGCCTTCACACCGTTCCATGGCTCCCACCTGTTTATGCTGATCCCGATTGCATGAAACATACCCTTCGACTTAAGATCTGTCATCTTATTGAACCATCTTTCATCTTCCAGCCAGCTATCTTCCCAGGTATGGAATTGCATGAGGTCAAAAGACAAAATGCCGGCATTGGACAAGCTTCTTTCAACATACTCTTCAATATGATCGGGCGGAAAGCAATCGTCCAGAGTGAATTCCCTTTTACTTGGCCATTTGAAATTCTTAGGAGGGATCTTGGTTGCGGTATAAAGCTTTTTATCACCATTTGCACGGATGAGGTCTCCCAGTAATCCCTCACTCTTTCCTGCACCATAACCCCAGGCAGTATCAAAAAAATTACAGCCGTTATTAACGGCCAGCTGTAAAGATTCCATAGACTCTTTGTCCTCCGAACCGGTCCATCCTCCCATGCCCCACATTCCGTAACCAATTTCACTTACATCCCAGTTTGTTCTTCCGAACTTTCTATATTTCATGATTCCGATATTTTAGTTAATACATAATGCACAGGCACAAATTTACTATCTTTAAAGATGCTTTGCCAATATTTTTTTGTAATTTATGAGCTTACAACCTGCATATAAAAATCACAGTAAAATCATGAAATAATGTTAAAACAACTGTTTAACAAACTTACTGTCGTACTGTTGCTCCTGATTCCGTTTACCGGAAGTTCCCAGGAAAAGGAGTGGATGTTAGGGCCTTTTGAAAGACCCGGGAGTATTAACCCGATCATAGTCCCCCGGAAAGGGCCTCTGTTTTATTGTCCCATGAATAAAAAGGAACTGTACTGGGAGGAAATGGCAACATTCAATCCCGCTTCGGTAGTAAGAGACGGCAGAGTTTATGTTCTTTACCGCTCAGAGGACAAGCTTGGTGAAATGATAATCGGCGGCCATACATCAAGAATCGGAATGGCAGTGAGCGATGACGGTCTTAATTTTGAAAGGAGACCGCATCCTGTAATGTTTCCTGACCATGATTCACAAAAAGAGTATGAATGGCCGGGAGGAGTTGAGGATCCGAGAATAGTTGAGACTGACCACGGGAAATATGTAATGACATATACACAATGGAACAGGGATACACCCAGGTTAGCAATAGCAACATCATCCGACCTTAAAAACTGGAAAAAGCACGGACCTGCTTTCAGTGAGGCATATGACGGAAAGTATCTTGATATGGACACCAAGGCAGGAGCGATAATATGCCGGCTCGAAGGCAACAGTTTCATTGCAGAAAAGATCAATGGTCAATACTGGATGTATTTCAATGTACCATATGTGCATATTGCCGTATCAAACGATCTTATCAACTGGAAACCCCTTGAAGATGACCGGGGAGAACTGTTAAGGGTGTTGAGTCCCCGTCCGGGATACTTCGACTCATGGCTGGTGGAACCGGGTCCTCCGGCCCTGGTAACCGAACACGGAATACTTCTTATTTACAACGCGGGAAACAGCATTCACACCGGGATTCCTGAGCTGGGACACCGTCTGTATACGGCAGGCCAGGCTTTGTATGACTCCGAAAACCCTTTAAAACTTATTGACCGCACAGACAATTTCTTTATAAGGCCTGAAAAAGAGTATGAAAGGACCGGACAGTATGAAGACGGTACTACATTTCTGGAAGGTTTGTCATATTTCAATAATAAATGGTTTATCTACTATGGCACAGCAGATTCCAGGGTTGCAGTAATTGTCTGGAATCCCGCCACAGATTAATAATGCAGGAGATACACCTCTGGACGGAAGTTGGTTAAATACACAGGTCTTTCTGCAATACGGGGAATTATACAGTCAATTTTCCCGGGTATAGCCATGCCCTGTAAAATACCCTGTGATTTGAGATCCTTATTCCTGGTATTGCATTTTCAGACTTTCCAGAAATGTCAGGTACTCTTCGTTTTCTTCCCTGATACGGAGAATAAAGTCATTCTGGTCAATATCTCCCATTACGGCTTTCATCTCATCATTGTTGCGGTAAATCATCATGCGGAATGGATTTTCATAATCCTTTTTCCTCGAAAGATAAACCTGGTCGGTGATATACTTTTGAATCAAAGATGCTTTTGAAAGGGCTTCGGTCCAAATGTCCGGGGTGATATCCACGGTATTGTAAAGCAGGCAGAGTGTTGCAAAAGCATGCTTTTGTTTTGCCAGTCCGTATTCTTTCCATAATTCATTGTACCTGTTATGGATATCATCCCACGAATCAAGCTTCCCTGAACTTATGCCGGACTTAAGATTTTCAAGTTCATTCTCAGAGATCAGCTGTCCCCCCACATTCACCCATGAAACTTCCCGTTTCCCCGAAAGGGCATCACATACAGAAGAGAGTGGTAATGAGGGATTTCCCCTGATAAAGTCGCTAATATTCTTAACGGCATAATGATGCAGCATATCGAGATATGCATGATATGCCTTGTGAACCTTAAGAATTACAACCTTTCGCCGGGACCTTTCCATACCCTGACCCAATACCTCGAGTTCCCGCAGCATGCTCTCATCTCCGGCAAGCAACTCTTTACCTTTCAACTCGAGCTCACTATCTGTAATTTTACCGGCCGCTACTCCCTCATTTCTCATGGCAGCTGAAGCTGTCCACCGTTCCAGGAGCCCTAAAGCTGATATTATCTCTTCAACGGTATCAGGAGCTAAAGCCTCGAACTCGATGTTTTGGGTTTTGCGCAACCGTACATCCCTGGCAATGAACTTTTTGGAGTTCCTGGAAAGGGCATACATGTTATGCATCCACCAGAATGCAGGCATCACCTCCAGCTTATCTGCAGTAATATTATTGTTGACAAGGGAAAAAGGGAGCATAATATTAAGTTCGGCCTGATAATCAGCTTTGGATATCAGGGTAAAGGAGGCAAAGCGGCTTGAATGCTTAAGGCTGGTGCACAGACCGGGCCAGAACCCCCTTCCAGCAACTATCTCACTATCATTTGACCTGCTGTTATGGTTGGAACCGATGGTGGCTCCGGCAGCTATATTGCTCTGCCCCATGACTACCGATGCAACAAGGAACGAATTATTGTGATGCTGCTCATGCGCGGGGAATATAAGGTTATTAAGGACTTCACAGCAGGAAATTGTTGAGTTGTCACCCAAAAACGAGTTAATAAGCCTGGCCCCGTATTTCAGATTTGAATTATTACCGAGAATGAACCTTACGGCCTTGCAACCGTAAAATATCCGGCAACCATAACCGATTATTCCGTTTACAAGCTCAACCCCCTCTCCTATCTGTGTAGGTTCCTGTTCAGAAGAGTTTATGGTTATATTCTTGATCTTGTTGGCCCCTTTTATATAGCAACCTGCGCCTATTTTAATATCTTTCAGCGTATGTGAATTCTTTATAACACATTCATTCCCTATTGTGCCATAGTAGCCCCGACGGGCATCAAACAGTTTCTGGGTAATTATCCTGAGCCGATCCTGTAATTTGCTGTCCTCCCTGTATTTCGCCCAGATCCAGGCATCAGCGGTTATCATCCCGTCAAAAGGCAAAATCTGCCTGGTCCCGGTCTCATTCATGATATCAATCCAGACCCTCACATCCTCACTCTCACCATCCTTGATTATTCCGTTGCCGAATTTGGCATGATCGGTAGTATTCATCTCCATAATATTGAACAGGATGCACCGGTCTCCTACAATATAATGAGACAGGTACTGAACATTATGTATGGCAACATCATCTCCTATATCGCAGCTTATTATCAAGCTGTTGGTAATACCAACAGACAGTTTAAGGTCATGGTGCCTCAGGGCAATATCTCTTACACTTCCAATCCTTACCAGACCGAAAAATCTGTTATTCCTGACAAGCGAAGGATCAAAACTGTCGGTCACCATTATATCATCCCAGTTTTCAGATGTATTCTGGTTTTTCACAAGGCTTTCAATCTCTTCAGACCGCAGGTGCCTCCATCTTGCTTCAGGCCATACCGATTGAGCTTTACGTATAGTGTACTGATCATCTCCTTCAGGTAAATACTCCAGAGGTATGAATTCCATCCCCAGGCTATCGGGTTGCAATACAGTTACTTTTGGCATTATATAAGAAGTTGAAATTTAACTATGTTTTTAAATTATATAGCAAACATACTATATTGACCTTCGGTCGAACTCACATGCAGGTTGTTGCCCATTTAGCAATTTTTTTCAGATGTTAGATTGACGAAGTCTATCCCCTTGTTTTATTGACCCTCTGTGGTACTTACATGCAGTATACTGTTTATTTGGTAATATGTTTCAGATGTGACCTTATATAAACCGCATGCAAAAAGAAATGATTCTTTTGGAATTAGAAATGAAGTAGACAATCAGCGACTCACAAGCGGCCTTTCAGGAACGCCCTCAAAGCTGATTTTAACAGGGTTGATCCTTCCGTCCTGATCAAACTCAAGCTTTTCAATGCAAACTATCCTGTGATTATGATGAGTTTCTTCAAGGGGTCTACGGTGATAAATAATGTAATATTCATCCTCTCCGGGGACCTGAAGCACCGAGTGATGTCCGGCACCGGTGGCAACCTCAGGATCCTGCTGAAGTATGGTCTCTTCCCTCTCAAACGGCCCAAAGGGGTTGTCAGAAATTGCATAGGCTACCCTGTAATGCGGGCCTCCCCACCCACCTTCGGACCACATAAAATAATATTTACCTTCCCTTTTAAACATAAAGGGCCCTTCGACATATCCCTCGGGGGTTATCTCCCTGTAAACAGTGCCGTCGTCAAAAGTGTCAAGTCCGGTGAAGTCATCCTTAAGCCTGACAACGTTGCAGTTACGCCAGCCACCATAATACATATAGTATGTCCCGTCAGTATCCCTGAAAACATACTGGTCAATTGGCTGGGCCCCGTTAACAATATCATTGATCAACGGTTTGCCTAACAAATCCCTGTATGGTCCCTCCGGCCGTTCGGATACAGCAACACCAATACCACCAACCTGTCCTTCATGTACATCATTGGCGGCAAAGAAGAAATAATATTTCCCGTCCTTCTCAATGGCTGCCGGAGCCCACATGGCACTATCGGCCCACTGAACTTCGGCTGTATCTATAATGCGTTCATGTTTTGTCCAGTTAACAAGATCGGGTGAAGAAAAACAATCGAAAAAAACCTGCTTATGGTAGTAATCAGAATAGGTGGGATAAATCCAGTAGGTATCACCATAAACCCTTGATGCCGGATCGGCATACCATCCATCAAATAGGGGGTTTCCCGAATAGGTTAGCTCATGATTACCGGGGGATGAATTGCAGGAAATTGACAACAAAATAATTGCAGGAAAAAGTAATACACGTCTCATTAAAAAAACTGTAGTTTAGGATCTTTTGGCCGGGTATCCATTACTCCCGCCCGTATTAAAATCTTTATAGAATATCATAAAAACTCAGCCAACAACCATCCCATCAGAACGTTATTCAATAACCAGGCCTTGTTCCGGATAAAGAAAAAGATTCTGCAAATCTTACACTGCTATTTTATAAGTTTAACCCTTACTGCATTTGGCCCCCTCTGACCCATTTCGGTTTCAAAGGTTACTTTATCGCCCTCACCAACGGGTTCGGTCAAACCATGTACATGCACAAAGATGCTTTCCTGGTTTTCGTGATCCTTAATAAATCCGTATCCCTTTGATTCATTAAAAAATGTAACGGTACCTTTTCTGATAAGATCAGCAGGATCAGGCTCTTGCTGTTTGGAAACACCAATTTCGATATCTTCAGCCTTGATTTTCTTTTTCTTACTGGGATCAGGGGGTGTTGAAGTTATATTACCTTCTTCATCCACATAAGCCATCATATCTTCCAGGCTTTTGCCCTTCTCTGCACCGGCTTTACGATCTTCTTTCTTTTGCAGTTTTTCTTTCTTTTTCTTCAGCCTTTTCTTCTCTTTTTCCTTTTTATTATACGTCTCCTGTGATCGCCCCATAGTAATTTTTAGTGGTTTTAAATTGCTTGTTAAAAAAACATTTTTCCAATTATCTTGTAAAAATAATAAAAAACAGATTGTGTTTCTACAGGCCGGACAAAAAACATTTAATAATATGTAGTTAAAATCTATAAGGATTTTTTCTATCTTGTATCGTCAGCAGCAGATTTCCCGTAATCAAGGGAATGCCGGAATACTTTAAAAAGGATAATGAGTAATTATAACAGCATGAAACCCGCATCAGCCTTCGGCAGACAAAATAACATGAACAAATCATGCGGGTTCCATACGTACAAGGCACTGAATACCGCTAGTATGCTAAACATAATTCATTGAATATTAATTTGATTAACCTGATTTGTTCGTATGAATAAGCAGGGCTGGATAATAGCTATTGCAGCACTTGCCATTAACCTGATACTGGGAATACTTTATTCATGGAGCTTGATTCAGAAAGCCCTTGTTGATCAGTGGGGATGGACCAATACAGAAGCCTCTGTTCCATATACGATTTGCCTGGCTACTTTCTCCATGGTGATGATCTTTGCAGGAAAAGCCCAGGATATATATGGTCCCAGACCGGTTTCTCTGTTAGGGGGACTGCTTCTCGGCTCAGGTCTGCTATTATCTGCTTTAGCCACTAACCCGGTTATTATGATGATCACTTTTGGCATCATCGGGGGCACTGGTATAGGATTCGGATTTGCCGCCGGTACTCCGTGTGCCCTCAAATGGTTTGAATCCCGTCGTAAAGGAATAATAGCAGGCATTGTAGTTTCAGGAGTAGGACTATCACCAATATATATCGCCCCCCTGACAGATATACTTTTGGGGTTATACGGAATTCAGAATACCTTCTTTTACCTGGGGGTTTTCTCTCTTACAGGTATAACCCTGCTGTCACTTTTCCTGAAGAATCCTCCTGCCGGATATATGCCGGCATCATCTGCCCCGTCCCGGTCAGACGATACGGTTACAGACCAAAGCTGGCAGCAGATGCTAAGATCTAAAACTTTTTTCCTGTTGTGGACAACCTTTCTGATGAGCGCTGCAGCAGGACTGATGCTGATAGGGCATCTTGCAAACATAGCTTCTGTTCAGGCAGAGTGGCAGGCAGGTTTTGTACTGGTGGTAATACTCGCAGTTTTTAATGCATTTGGGCGCATTGCGGGAGGTTATCTTTCCGACACCACAGGAAGGACAAATGCACTTTTTATCGTGCTCCTTATACAGGCTGTAAACATATTCATGTTTAGCTGGTATCAGAATATTCCTGCCCTGATAGCTGGCTCTGCTTTGGCAGGACTGGCCTATGGCGCAATTTTTGCCTTGTTTCCTGCTGCTACCGCCGATTTCTTCGGCCTTAATAACCTGGGTGTGAATTACGGCCTGGTATTTACCGGGTTCGGGGCAGCCGGCATAATAGGTCCGGTCATGGGAGGACTAGTTGTAGATATGACAGGAAACTATATGAACTCATATATTATTTCGGGAATAATGCTTATCGCAGGAGCAATACTGGTAAAACAGATAAAGGTCCCGGCAAATTTATCTCCCTAATAACGGTTTATTATCTCTTTCAGGAACGACTCTGTTGCATCCCGTACCTCAGCACTATCTTTATTGTGGTTATTTACAAGTACCGAAAAAATCAGGTTACGCCCCCCTGAGGTAACAATATAGCCGCTTAATGCAACTGCATTTCCACTTAAAGTCCCTGTTTTAGCATAGATTTTCTCAGTCTCATCCAGGTAATGACTATTTAAAGTTCCCTCACCACCAGCAGGTAACAGATGTCTCATCCTCTCATAGCCAAACTCATCTTTCATCTTTTCAAGCAGCCAGACAAACGACCTGGGTGAAAAGAGATTATACCTGCTCAATCCACTCCCGTCAACCCACCTTGGCATATCCGGAATACCGGCAAGGTCATTATCCAGCAAATACATGATAAGCATCTCTTCATCCATTACTCCGAACAATTTCTGACTGACCATTAACAGGGTCTGTTCTGCAAAGAAGTTATCACTGTAAAGCATCATGGTCCGGAACAGTGAGTCTGCCGGACGGGAGATTATGGTAGTGAAATGCCCGGGAACCTGCTTGATTCCGGGAGATCGCAGCAGCGTATCCTGACCGTCTCCGGAAACTACGGCCGGGCTTTTTAGTATATCTGCAGACCGGCCCGGCAGTAATAATGGTTCAAAAAGCTCCTTCCTTGCAGGTACCAGCCCGATCTCCACACCCAGAGTATCGGACAAAAGTTCAATAGCTGATTTCATTCCCCCTGTTGCAAACGGAACAAATAGCTCCCGGTCTCCCTCTAGTCCCAGATAAACCGAATAATCATTTGCCGACACCGGTCTGTGTATCCGGAAGAGATCAGTATCCGACTCTTTCAGTGCAACAGGCCAATGATGACGCGGATATGATGATGCATATGTTATCCTGACACCCTCATCAAGACCCTTCATCTCGCGTTGCGCCCATACTACCACGTTACCATATACAGGAAAGGGACTACGTTCCGGCATGTAGTAATTAAGATAGAAATTCCAGGGCCAGCCATACCCTAGAGCACCTGTATTCCAGTGTGGCTCAATAAATACAAGCGGAGCTGAGGAACTTTTCATAAAATCAAAAACAGGCTGTTCCGGGAAGTCCACCGCCAAAAAGGTTGGGTCTCCAGTGGCTAAGAGGAATACCGTATCATTCCTCCCATAATAACGAATACCAGGCACACCTTCATCCAGGTATTTCAGACCGGCATATAGTGTGGGGATCTTTGTATTGCTGGCCGGAACGAAGAATTTGTCGCTGTTATGAGTATACACATACTCCCCTTTGCCGGCATCATAGATGGCAATGCCAACATGGGTGTCAGAAATCGACGGATCATCCAGAAACCTTCCGGGAATAGCGGTCCTGCCAAGATGACGCGGAGAGGTGCATGAGGCAGAAAGCACCGCTGCCTGAACAATAATCAGTGCAACCGGTCTGGCAAATATTATAAAATTGCAGAAAGAAAGCAGTCTCTTAAGCATGAAGGTAAATGTAGATAAAATATTGCATCACAAATAATGCAATAAGAAAATATATAAATTCTAATCAAACATACGCAAGCAAAACCATTACTGCCAGCTGTCTATAATACTTTATAACACAACGAATACCGCCTCGATAACGAACTTTTTAGTTTATTAACTATGTTTTTAAATTTTTTTTACTAACTTGTAATCCGGTTAATCATTATATACAATCTTAAACCAATTAGCAGCTATGAAAAAATTACTTGCCCTTCTAACTATTACCGTCTCCGTTTTTGCAGCCTCATGCAGCGGGCCGGACTCAACACGCGGGAACATGATAACTGTTGCCGGAAAGATTGATGGAATAGACGGGGGGACAATCTCCGTGAGTAGAGATGGTGTAGTAGCAACTACTGAAATACAACCGGACGGGGCATTTCACTTGCCGTTCAGCTATTATGCCAATTATTATTTCCAGTTCAGGCTCGCTGATCAGAATTTCTGGATGTACCTGGATCCCGGCGACAGCATCTTTATCACGTCTGACATCAATGATTTCAGGAACACATTCAGCGCATCGGGCTCCAAATCGGTCGAGGCCGGATACATGATCAGAAAAACAGAACTTGACTTTGGATCCGTGGCGCCGGTTATGACGGCCGGCCTGGATGAATATTTTGAGAAGAAAAATGAGTTCCTGACCCCGCTGATCGACCTGTTGAACGAACTTGAAAAACAGAATAACGTGGACCCCGGTTTTCTGAGACTTGAAAAGGCCTACATTGAACTCCGGTCGCTTGAGCTGGATTTAAACTATCCACTCAGCTACAGGATGCGTAACAATATAGACCGTAATGCACCGATCGATTTTCCTGAGGAGGAGACAAAACGTAGGTTGGAAAACCTTGATTACAGCGATCCGCTACTGTTACGCTTCGGCAATTTCAGGAATTTTGCCAATAGGAAGATGCACGAATTAAGGCAGCATATGATGCACGGGATTAATCCCATAAATATCGGCCCTGACAGCAGCATGATATATACAGTACTGGCGGCTGACTCACTGTTTATACCAGAAATAAGGGACTTTATGTTATATGAGATGCTCCGTAACAATCTTGGTTTTGCCGGACCGGCCAATATTCAAAGATCCGTTGAGCTGTTTACATCAATGAATGAAAACCCTTACTATACGGGAAAACTAAATGATGCCATAGCTCAGTGGGATGTGCTTACACCCGGCAGCCTCGTGCCTGATTTTGCCTTTACAGATATTGAAGGAAATGGTGTAAGGTTGAGTGACCTTTCGGGGAAGCTGATATATATAGATATCTGGGCAACATGGTGCGGCCCCTGCCTCGCCGAGCATCCTCACTGGAACAGGCTGATGGAAAAATATGAAGACACGGAAATTGCGTTCCTCGCCATTTCGATAGACGAATCACATGGCCCGTGGGAAAAGATGGTAAGGGAAAAAGAGATGAAGGGCTACAACTGGTATGCTGAGAATGCCTGGCAGTCGGATATTGCAACCCACTTTCTCATAAAGGGTATACCAAGGTTCATTCTGCTTGACCGGGAAAGAAGGATAATAGATCCGAATGCAGGCAGGCCCTCGGGCAATATCAGCGAATTGCTTGATCAGCATATATAAGATAATCAATAACAAGTGTTCCGGAAGTTAAGCATCTAAGAGCTTGTTTGTTTTAGGCATCTGTCCTGCTGTCCTTTACCGACCCGTAAAGGAAAGCGATCTCCTCCTTCCAGCGGGTTTCGTCGGGGGTCTCCAGTATAATGGGGATATTGTCAAACCGCGGGTCGTTCATAAGGCGCACGAAAACATCCTCGCCA
>SKND01000380.1 GCA_007120695.1 Bacteroidales bacterium
CCGGCCTGGGGCTGGAAGAGTGGAAACTACACACCAACTCTTTTATATCCCCGAAAGGAGAAATATAAATATTGAAACCATGCATCCGGCACTGTCATCATACGGGATATGGTTTGAAGAGGATAATGGGAACATGCATCTGGTTGCCTCCCTGAAAGGCTCAACTGAAAATGTTTACCTGCCTTTTGTCCTATTGCTGGAAGGTGAACTGCCTGAAAATTTTGTGCATGAAGAACAAATACCTGACGGTCCTGAAAGTTCTTTTGACCCCATTTCAGAACCGCAGTTTGGAGCCGGAAAGACAGAAAACGATACCATCGTACTGGAACTTTTACTTGATACTGAAGAGCAACGCCCGGAGGAAACTCTGACACCGCAAAGTATTATCTCATATACCGCCCATAACAGTAAAATATACATAGTGAAACCGGATCAGTTCAGGGTACTTGTATACGACTATGCAGGTAATTTCCTGAGAGCAATAAACTATTCCGGATCACTGACGGATCGTGAAGATAAGATCATTGTCCGCGATATAGCTGCCGATGGAGAATTCATCTATCTGCTCTCCACTGGGGATAATGCTGTATATGTTATAGATGCTGAAACAGAAGATGTAGCTGCCATAATCGAAGAAGGCAGTCCCCGATCCGGCCGATTCACAGCTTTAGCCGGCATTACTGTCGGGCATCAGGGATACCTGCGGATACATGACACACGACAAAACGGCCCTGGGGAGATCTATACCTACAGGCGGGAAGGCCATAACTTTGCCTGGATCACAACTCAAAAATACTCCCATCGTGGACAGATGGTGACATCACCATCCGGAAGGATTTATGAGGCATCCGTCATAGATGACACCTACAAGTTAACCGGTGACGATGGTAGCTTTATTTTCCAGAATAAAACTCCTATGGGTATAATCAGCGCTTCGGTAATAGCGACAGATATCGAAGATAATATATATGTTTACTGTGAGGAGGTCGGTGGACAAATAGCCGGTCCATTTACACTTAAGGTGGTCACCCCGGATGGCAGGGAAAAATACTCTTTAGATACATGGTTCTGGGATGGTGGCGGCCCCATTACAGAGAGAGTGGTGGTAACTAACAACGGCGAGGTATTCGATGCTTATTACAATGGCGATGCCTTCCGTGACCTGGAAGAAGAGGAATTGGTAGTGACAAAATTAATTGTCAGACGTCTGAAATGAACCCCGTTCAATAACACAACATACATTCTGCCATGAACACAATTGCTAAATACCTGGTATTTTTTTTAATTCTTGCCTCTTTATATTCCTGTAACTCACAGAGGCCGGTACAATATTCCAAAACACATTCATACGGTTTTCAGCACGATGATCATATATATTTTCTTCTTGATTACCAGGTATGGAAAAGCGGTGGCAGATTTTGGTTCATAATGCCAATTCAGCTGCCATCGAAGGTTTCTTTAAAACAGGTTTATTTTTACAGATATGAGCCTGACCTGAAAGAGCTTGAGAAACTTGCTGTTCTGCGCGATGACGCTATGCAGTCCATTGACGTTAAATACACCAGGTTTACAAAAGACATCAGTAAGATCGTTTTTGCATATCATGCCGGTTACGACGAAGACTTTAAATCGCTGACTGACTTTTTCATCTGGGACACCAAAGCAGGGAAATTAACAGATACAGGGTTTGAAAACCCTGTCAGGGACAGCCATCCTTTATACCAGGAATATTTCAGCGATTACCAGTCCCCGTGGCACGATAACCCGGGAATTATCAGTATATCGGAATTAAATAATGAGATACTGTATCATCTTACCACTGATGATTATGATTTGCCGGAAGAGTGAAGTTAGGGTATTTTCTTCTTATCTACTGCCTATCTAGCCGATCGGGAGAGACCACAGGGATCACCTGTAAACATTCTGCCGGCTTCATCATCTCCCTTTAATTGCCATTTGTACCATGCCGTTGCAACCCTTGCGAATTCACTACCATGTGGCTGGCTGTATGTCCCTCCATGCCCAACATCCATATTACCAACAAATACCGGTACATGGTCTATGCGCCTGAAGTCGTCCATACCATTCTGATAGGCAATATCGGACTCTCCGCCAAGTAAATAGGGTGTAGGTGAATGCAGTTTTAAAAGATATCACTGGTTATTCTGAATTTGTTAAAATCCTGTTTTGGATTTCTGGTGCAATTTTTTACTTTTATGAACAAAGGGTTAGCCTGATGCTCTGGCTTTAAGGTAAGGCCTGTATTAGCATATACAGGGTGGATTGGTCAGGGTACTGTCCTTTTCCCCGAAAGGGAAAAGATCAACACGTTTAGTAATTAATGGAATATATTTTAAAATAATTCTGTAATAATGGATAAATCAGCATCTTTCGGTAGCTTCCTTAAACACCTGACAAAAGTGTTTACGGTCATGGCACTTTTATTATCAGTTATTTCTTGCCGGTCCGATGACTATCAGGAGCGAGATGCCCGGCGAATCAAGCCGTGGTCGGAAGATCAGCGCTACTGGCAGTATAAGGGTGAGCCAATTCTTCTGCTCGGTGGTTCAGATCAGGACAACCTCTTCAATCATCCCAATATCGGGCCGAATGGCCTTGAGGCGCATCTTGACCTGCTGACCTCGGCCGGCGGCAACTACCTTCGCAATACAATGTCCAGCCGCGACCGGATTGATCCGGATAGCGATCTGTATAATGACATTAATCTATATCCTTTTTACCGGAACGAGGAAACCGGTCTGTATGATCTCAGCCGTTGGAATGAAGCCTATTGGGATCTTTTCAGCAATTATATCGAGATGACTGCGCAGCGTGATATTATCGTGCAGATTGAGTTTTGGGATCGCTGGGATATGGGCGAAGTATGGGGTGGGGCATATTCTGCAGAGGCATGGTCTGCGCATCCCTATAATCCGAAAAATAACATTAACTATACCGCCGGTGAGACCATTCTTGATGATGAGGAATTTAACCATAAGGTGTTCACCAGTGATTACAATATTTTCCGGACCATTCCGGAGCTGGATGATGATCCTGTTGTACTGGCTTTTCAACAGGCCTGGTTTGACCGCATTCTCTCCATCACCTTTGATTATGACCATATTCTTTACTGTATAAGCAATGAAAGCACGGCATCGGAGGAATGGGCCCGGTACTGGGCAGAATTTATCAGGAATAAAGCCGAAGAGGAGAATGTGAAAGTTGAGGTCACGGAAATGTGGAATGCCTGGGACCTTACAGATTCAGTGCACAGAAGGACTTTCGATCATCCCCTGCTTTATTCTTATGTCGATGTATCGCAAAATAACCTGCGTCATGAACAGGTTCACTGGGATAATATGCAGATTGCGCGTCAGATTGTTGCAGATCCTCCCAGGCCTGTCAATAACAATAAAATTTATGGTGGTTCGGCTCTCGGTGGCGGTATACCTGAGGGTCTGAACAAATTCTGGAGAAATATACTCGGAGGAATCGCATCATCCCGTTTTCATCGTCC
>SKND01000026.1 GCA_007120695.1 Bacteroidales bacterium
GATGTCTCATCAATTATATAAGCCGATCCGTCCGAAAATTCGGTAGCCAGACTGGCTGCATTCAATGGATCAGTTACATCCCATATCCTTATGTCCCCACCCGCACCTGAAAGCCTGAATTGAGTTACTGCACCTTCACCTACGCTTCGGGTATCCCTGAAGTGCATCTGATTGCCAGTCATTATAAGTGAGCGTCTTACATTTAACAACAGGTAATCCAGCCACCCTTCGGCTGAAGCTGTATTTTGGGCATAATTTACAGTTAGTACCGTATCATCACCTGTAATGTTAAAGCTTGTCCATCCTTTCCTTACTGCTGCATAATCTGAGATTTCACTGCCCGGGTTTACAGACGGCAGAATAAGCTGATCAACGGCTGTTGAATTGTGTACCAGTGAAAATGATGTTGCCACAGGCGATCTTGAAGCAACCTGCCATTTAAGTTTGGCTTCGCTGTTTGAAACAGCATTGGGAAAGCTGAAAGAGAAATCATATGATGTTCTTACCCTGAAATGTTCACCGAACCATTGCCTTCCTGATTTCAGCAGGTTAAAAATCTCCTCCTCATGGAAATCGTAATCGTCAAACTCTTCTGTTTGCCGGTTGGGGACAGACACGGGAGTTTCCTTTTGGCGTACCGTTTCCCCTGCTGAACCTGAGGATGTGATAAAATAGTAGTTTCCTGCAGAATATAGGTGGCGCTCATATTCAAACATTCCGCTCAGTTCATTATATTCCCAGCTTTCCGGGCCCTGACCGTAAAACAGTATATAATCGCCGCGGCTGAATGCTCCCCCTTCACCACTGCTTATAAAGATACTTATTTCATTAAGGTCAACCGGACGTGGCTCTCCTGCCATTTTTGGCAACATCCGGTTTGTGTTGCCAAAAATCCTTATGTTTGAAGGTGAAGCAAAACCCATCTGCTCAAGGTCCGAATATGTGAGACGATAAATTCCATCTTGTGTGGTTCTGATTTTCACCCACTGTCCGCTGTTCAGTAAAGAGTTTGAAGTGTAGCTTTGTTTCGTCCCTGTTCCTGATGGCCGAGTAATACCTTCAGATTCTTTAAACCGGAACGAGAATGAGGTAAGCTTCTCTGCCCTTCCGGTAGAGGGGTTTACACGCAAAGGCAGGAAAGATAGTTGCAATGCAGGTTCACCCCTGGTAATAACCCATTTTTGTTCAACCCCGATGGAATTATCAATATTTTTTATCCTGTTAATAAACACATAATCAATATTATCCAGCTCCTCAAAGCGCATGTCAGCAATCTCAATACTGGATTCCGGATAATAACCCGGGGCAATTATCAGTTCATTATATATTGGCAGATCAAAATGTGTGTTCCTGTCATGGTTGCCTGGAAGGCGAAGATATTTTATCCGTGTCTGCGGTTCTGATCTGTTATTTTCCGGTATTGCTGGTAATTCAGTCCTGTACCATTTAATAATTCTTTCAGTGCTGGTAGTTTGGGTGATACCCGGCAGAGTGGCAGGAAAAACAAGAAAAACAATAAAAACAAAAACTCTGCTCATTTAAATAAAAAAAGGTTAATCAAATTAATAATCAATTAAATATATATTGCAGATAATTTATGTTCAGTGTTTCAAACGGATGAATCCCCTTGTTTTATTCATGCCGGTAAAACATTAAGTGTGGCATCCCGGGTTAAAGGATTGGTTGACGAATTAAGGTGTTTTGCAATTTAAGACGATAAATTTTAAAAATTTCTAAGTTAAACGGAAACATATTTGCCATTATTGTCGTAATAACAGTCAGCAATAGTAATAGTGAGGCAGGCAGTAAACAGTAAAATGACGAAAGTCCCGCTAAAATAAATCAATTTGTTCAGAAAATTAGAAGAATTATTATATTTGAATCTGCGAATAAATTAATAACCATTATGAAATTAAGAGGCATATTATCGCTTGTTGTTTTGTCAGTATTTATCTCTTCCTGCGGACTGCTTGGAGGGGGAAGTTCTGAGACCTCATCTACCACCGGATGGCGTTACAATGATCCGGAAATGGGAGGTTTTGAAGTAAAAGCTCTGTATGAACAGGAAACCGGTCCCGGACTTGTATTCATTGACGGCGGCACATTTACCATGGGGCGGACCCAGGAGGATGTTATGTATGACTGGAACAATACCCCTAGGAGGGTGAGTATAAGTTCATTTTATATGGATGAGACAGAGGTTTCAAATGTAGATTACAGGGAATACCTTCATTGGTTAAAAAGAGTTTATATAGATTTCCCTGAAGTCCACAGGAGTGCGCTGCCCGACACTACTGTATGGAGAAGTGCCCTGGGATACAATGAGCCTTATGTGGAAACCTATTTCAGACACCCGGCTTTTAATGATTATCCTGTTGTAGGTGTAAACTGGCTGCAGGCAAACGACTATGCAATCTGGAGAACGGATCGTGTAAATGAAATGATACTTATTCGTGAGGGAATTTTGGACTGGGATCCGAACCAGGTAAATGAGAACAATTTCAATACCGATGCATACCTTGCAGGTCAGTATGAAGGTCTTGTCCTTCAGAATCTGCCCGATCTTTCTCCTGAGGGAGGAGAGCGTCGTGTGCAATTTGAAGACGGAATCCTTCTTCCCAAATACCGCCTTCCTACAGAAGCTGAGTGGGAATTCGCTGCACTGGGACTGATTGGCAATACTTATGAAGAGCGTATATATGGCAGAAGGATTTACCCATGGGACGGGCACCATACAAGAAATGATTCAAGGAGAGACCTGGGAAAGATGCGGGCAAACTTTGTACGTGGCCGTGGCGACTATATGGGCGTGGCAGGTTTTCAGACCGAGGATTCGGAGATAACAGCGCCTGTAAGATCTTACTGGCCAAATGATTACGGCCTGTATAATATGGCTGGTAATGTTAATGAATGGGTTCAGGATGTGTACCGGCCTTTGTCGCATGAAGATGTGGATGAGTTCCGTCCCTTCAGGGGTAATATTTTTACGAAGCTGGTGACTGATGAAGAGGGCAATATAGCACAGAAAGATGAGCTTGGCAGGCTCCAGACAGTACCGATTGATGAGCAGGATGCATTCAGCAGTCCCAATATAAGCCAGGCAGACTACCGGAATTATCGTGATGGCGACCAGATTTCAAGCCTCGATTTCGGAAGCGAAGATCCTTTTGGTGATAACAGGATGTATTCACAGCGTGAGGACGATTTTTCTTCACTTATAAATGATGAGGTAAGAGTATACAAGGGTGGATCATGGAAGGACAGGGCTTATTGGTTATCACCCGGTACCAGAAGATTTCTGCATCAGGATGAATCAAGGGATGATCTTGGTTTCCGTTGTGCCATGAACCGTGTTGGCGGTTCCCGCGCAAGAAGATGATTGATTCTGCATAGAATATTATAAAACCTCATTATCATAATGGGGTTTTTTATTTTAGTTATCATCATGTCAAATAGAAACTTATACGGATTGTTCCTGGAATCTGCCGGGATTACTACCGACAGTCGCAATGTGAAA
>SKND01000114.1 GCA_007120695.1 Bacteroidales bacterium
GAGATAGTCAGGTCTGCACTTCAGCGCGGACTTGAGCTTTACTCGGAGGGGATTGTGTTTGAATTTGAGACATTGATAGAGATGACCAAAAATCCTTCATATGGGATTGACATTGTGAAGGTAATGAACGAGGAGTGTGAGAACTATTTTGTGAAGCACGGACTAAAAAGTGAGATACGACTGACGCCCAATGATTTACGGGAATTTGACCGGCCTCCCAGGCAGCGTACTTCCCGGTATCTCGAACCTATGCTTGAACTTTTTGAAGAAGGTGCAAAGGCCGGGGGTGATCTGTTATCAATAGAAAGTACCGGTGGCAAGGAAGTATTTGATGATGCCTTGATGCATTGTAATATCAGGCAGGTAGCTTTTGCACTCAATGTTCTTGGCGTTAGAGATATGAAGATGTTATGGAATAAAATTGTTAAGATTGCTGACAGTCAGGGAAAGATTGCCGGTGGAGACACTGCCTGTGGTTTTGGAAATACTGCAATGGTGCTGGCCGAGAAAAAGTATATACCAAGAATATTTGCTGCTATTGTGCGTATTATGACAGTCAGCCGGACAATTGTGGCCATTGAAGAGGGAGCCAAAGGACCTGACAAGGATTGCGGGTATGAGGGAGTTTTTCTTAAGGCCATCACCGGCACCCCCATCTCTATGGAAGGTAAAACAGCAGCATGTGCCCATCTTAGTCCCCTTGGCAACATCGCCGGCGCATGTGCCGACCTCTGGAGCAATGAATCGGTACAGAATATCAAACTGCTTGCAGATATGGCACCCACCGTTTATTTTGAGCAGCTTACCTATGATACCCGCCTGTTTAACCAGGCTGTTATGTCAGGGAAGAATGATATCCTGAACTTGCAGAGATATATGGTACAGTCGGATATGTATCTTGATCCCCAGGCATTTATTCTTGCTCCTGAAAATGCTATAAGCATATCATCGGAGATAGTAAAAGGCCGGAACCATCTGGATGCAGCAATAAAAGGTGCTCTTAAGGGGCTTTCACTTATTGAAGAAGCCATACTGGAGGGCAGATTGAAATCTTCGGAGATGGAAGATGCATATATTCCCTTGTTAAAAGATGAACTTTCATCAATACCTGCTTCAGAAGATGAATTTATTGCAGAAATGGATGGAGAACTTGATGATAATAAATACTTAAGGGAAGAATATGGATTATAGCCTGAAAATAGTTACATGTTATAAATGCTTTTGATCTTTAACTTCCGGATAAGTCCAAAGGTGTTCAAACCAGATTCTATTATTTTATAGATTATGCCCGGAATAAAAGTCCATCATACAAGCAAAATTTCATTTGCAGATGTTCCCCCGGGAATAATGTTGCTGGATGCTATCAGATCCAGCGGTTTTGTGGTTTTTTCTCCCTGCGGCGGTAACGGAACTTGTGGCAAATGTAAAGTTTATGTCAAGGGTGCGGGATATGTAACCTCCTGTTTGTACGCTGTTGAGGGGGATATTGAAATTGTGCTACCCGAACCATCTGAAGCAAAGATACTTGCTGCACAGTATAAGCATTCCAGAGTATTCCCTTTATCTCCCGGTCCGGCTTCCGGCCTGTCAGCATATCCATTCGGGGTAGCAATTGATTTAGGCACAACAACGCTTGCCCTTCATTTTATACAGTTGAAAACCGGTTCAGTGCTGGAGACACGCACTGTTTTGAATCCGCAGGCAAAATACGGGGCCGATGTAATTTCAAGGATCAACTATTGCAGTCAGAACCCTGATGGTTTGAAAACACTTCAAACGGAACTTATTAATGAGATTAATTTGCAATTATCACATTTCACTGATAAACTGGAAATTTTACCTGAAGATATTGTGAAGATATGTATTTGCGGGAATACCACAATGCTGCATATTTTCCTTGGGGTAAATCCTGAATCGCTCGCCTACGTTCCTTTTACACCAGTTTTTACTGAAGAAAAGATTTTGAAAGCATCAGAGTTAAAACTGGATTGCAATCCTCAAGGGGAGGTGAAGGTGCTGCCTTCACTGTCAGCCTATATTGGGGCAGATATTGTTGCTGGTATTGCTTCACTTGCACCTGTGCCTGCTTATAAAAACTTTCTTTTTATTGATGTAGGAACTAATGGAGAGATCGCCCTTGTAACCAGTGACCGGATTTACTGTTGTTCTGCAGCAGCAGGCCCTGCATTTGAGGGTGCAAATATTGAACATGGTATGGGAGCTTTAGAAGGGGCAATCAACTATTATTACGGACAGGGAGATTTTCAGACAATAGGAGATACCCGTCCTTTGGGAATTTGCGGATCCGGACTGATAGATATCGTTGCATCGCTTCTAAGGGACGGGCATATAACAGCTGAAGGTTATATGGAGAAAAATATAATTATTGTGCCTTCTGATAAATCAGAAACTATAAATGATATTTACCTGACCCCTCAGGATATTCGTGAAATACAGCTTGCAAAGAGTGCGATAGCTTCAGGAATTAATATCCTTGTTCAACGGGCAGGACTCTCCCTTGATCAAATCGATGCACTTTACCTTGCCGGGGGGTTTGGTAACTACATCCGAAAAGAGAGCGCAGTTGCAATAGGACTGATACCTTATGAACTTTCCGGCAAAGTGATTCCTGTCGGAAATACTTCGGGAACCGGAGCAATGCTGTCAGTACGTTCTGTTGGTTTTGATGAATCTGTCAGTGAAATTTTAACCAGAATGGAATTTATTGAACTTGCAGATGATGATGATTTCGTAATGCAGTTTGCTATGAATATGGAATTTGCAAACAATGACAATATATCATGAAAGAGACTTCAAACTTTTTCAACACTAACCTTTTTAGAGGAAGCAGATTGTATTTAGTGATAATTAATTCATAATTGATAAAACACAAAATAATGCGAGGACTGGATTTAATAGAAAAAGCTTTTAACCGGGAGGCAGTTGACCGTATTCCCTGGGTACCTTTCGTGGGGGTACATGCAGCTAAATTGCTGGGAATTGGTTCAACCGAATATCTAAAATCATCCGGCCATATTGTTGACGGAGTTTCAAAAGCCATTGAGTTGTATAATCCCGATGGAATACCTGTGATCTTCGATTTACAGGTCGAAGCAGAAGCTCTTGGATGCCGGCTGCAATGGCCGGATAACAGTCCCCCTTCAGTAATTTCCCACCCGTTGCAGGAGGGGATCGATATCGGTGATTTAAAGATCCCTTCACCAACTGATGGCCGTATTCCGGTAGTTATCGATGCCAGCAGGAAATTAAGAGAAAAGTATCCTGATATAGCACTTTACGGACTGATCACCGGACCTTTTACCCTGGCCTTGCACCTTATGGGCACCGACATATTTATGAAGATGTTTGAGGAACCTGATGAGGTAAACAAGGTAATGAGTTTTTGCACTGATGTGGGCAAAATGATGGCCCGCGGGTTTATTGAATCAGGTTGTAATGTAGTAGCCATGGTTGATCCGATGACAAGCCAGATCGATCCGGCCTC
>SKND01000368.1 GCA_007120695.1 Bacteroidales bacterium
TCCTGTCCGGTGTTTCTTTAGACACTTCAAGAATTTCCTGCAGGCTTTTTACTTTATCCGGATTATCCAGATAAAGATTTTCTGATTCCAGGCTATCCGTAAGTATCTGGTAAAGCTGTCCCCGAGGCCCACCAGGTTGCGGATCGACTATAGCGGGATCAGTAAATCCCCCGGAACCCAGACCATCAATATATTTCCACTCACCCTGGCGAATACTGTATGTTCTCCTTGATGAATAATGAGTCATGGCAGGGCGTACGGTTCTTTCTTTTTCTCCCTTAAGAACATGCAACAGGCTAAAGCTGTCCTCACCCATATTATCCTTAATTCCCAGTTCCGCCAGATCTGCCAGTGTGGCAAAGAAATCGGTCAGGCTAACAAGATGGTTATACTGAAAGGACTCTTCTATTCCGGCAGGCCATGAAACAATAAGAGGTATGCGGTGTCCGCCATCCCAAACATCACCCTTTTGTCCCAGGCGCCCCCAGTTGGAATCATGATCATGCAGGTCAATTTCTTCCTGTGGCCAATATCCGCCGTTATCGCTTGTAAATATCAGTATGGTATTTTCTGAAATATTATGCCTGACAAGAGTATTTTGTATCTGGTCTACCACATCATCAATATCCATTATAAAATCACCATACAGCCCGATCGGTGATTTTCCTTTGAATCTCTCTGTTGGAACCCATGGTGTATGGGGTCCGGTTAAAGGCAGGTAAAGGAAAAAAGGATCTCCAGGATTTTTTATAGCCTGGTTTTCAATAAATTGTATCCCTTCCCTGAGAATTTCACTGTGGCAATCTTCTATCCTGAATGACCGGGACATTTCGCCCTGGCGCCACCAGACACCTTTTTCCCAGTATACTGCATGTTCATCAGTATGCTTCTTATCCCATGAATACTCAGTATATTCTTTCCTGGCTGGATAATGATCAGTCGTAAGTATTACATCAGGGTCAATCACCTGGTGGTTTCTCAGAAACATATATGGAGGTATATCCAGGGAAGCCGGATGAATGAATGAATAATCAAAACCATAATCATTAGGCCCGGATAATACCTTCCGGGTGTAATCAACATTTGAATAACCGGTGTTATTGTCTAATTCTGGCGCAGAACCATCTTTTGTCTGCCAATCCAGTCCAAGATGCCATTTACCAATACAAGCTGATGTATAACCGGCCTCTTTTAACAAAGAAGCTATGGTTTCCCTGTCCGGTTCAATAACCGGCTGATGAAAACCCCATACTCCCCTGTCTGCACCGGTCGATGACCTCTGAGCATATCTGCCGGTTAATATGCCATACCGGGAAGGCGTGCATACCGATGCACTGGCATGAGCATTTGTAAAAGTTATTCCTTCGCTTACCATTCGGTCAATAGCTGGCGTGTGAGTCCGTGCATAAGGATTCAGAGATGCCACATCACCATAGCCCATGTCGTCGGCAAGGATAAATATAATATTGGGTTTTTGATCCGGAGGCTCATCCTTGTTTGTATTACAAGATGTATGCAAGACAGGTGTCATACAAGTCATGAAAGCCAGAGCCAGTGACTGTCGGGTTTTAAATGTTTTGATATAAACCATTATCTCATTGATTTTTTAGTAAAGATTTATTTTGAATTTTATGAACCAAAAGTAAGCCGGTATAACGATTTGTAACCGGCTTTAATTTATTCTTGTTAACATTAGCAGTCTGAAATCCATCACTTCTGAACCGGGCATATTCAGGGCCTTTAGAGTAAGTTCTCCCCTGCCCTTGTTAAGACGTATCACCCCGGCACTTAAAGGTTTAAAATCCTTTTCATACGATTCCTGCCTGATTACCCTGTCATTTTCCATCCCGATAAGAGGCGGATCGTGGGCTTCATTTATTGTGGTAACCAGGCTGCTCTCACCAAAAGTCAGCTTTATTTCCGAGCCCTCATCACCATGCGGACAGGTATAGTATATATCCACTTCAAATTCCCCGTCTTCCAGAACCTCTATTGGCCATGTTATCTTTCCCGATATCGAGTTCCAGTTAGTGAAAAAAGAACTGTTCGGGAAGCGGTTGGAACGCTCTATTCCACCATGCCCTTCACCATCCCTTGCGGGTAATTGTGTATATTTGAAGTCAGGGTGACCAACAGGAAAGCTGCGTTTTTCATCGCTCAGGCCGGAAGAAACATCAGATATCCACTCTGAAACCTGCACGTTAAACCATGTGGCCAATTCAGGATTTGCTCCCGATATATCATTAGTTTGTCCAGGGTCGGCAATCAAGTCATATAACTTATCATCATGGCTAAAACGATACTGCTGATTGCGTGCACTTGGTCTCCCGTTCCAGTATGAGAAAATAATCCTTTCATCATATTTCTGATTTTCTCCAAGGATAAGTGGTTTTATACTGATGCCATCCAGTGGATGACTGGTATTTAGCTCAATACCGGCAAGGTCAGCGAGGGTTGGCAAAAGGTCTATGGCTCCCGATATCTCTGATATCTCCATGCCGGAAGGTATAACACCGGGCCAGGTAATAAAAAGCGGAGAACGTATCCCTCCCTCTTCAGTTGAGCCTTTTACACCTTTCATTCCGGCATTCCATCGATGACCGTTCGGACCATTATCATTGAAAAAAAGAACAATAGTATTATCTTCCAGGTTTAACTCTTTGAGCTTTGCAACTACCCGTCCTACATTCCAGTCAATATTTTCACACATGGCCAGGGCTGCACGCGTATGGATAATATCTTCCCTGTCAGCTTCTGTACCACGCATAGCAATATCCTTGTCTTTAAACTTGTTCCACCACTCATCAGGAACCTGCATAGGAGAATGGGGCGTATTATAAGGAATATAAACAAAAAAGGGATTGTCTCTGTTTTTTTCGATAAAGGCCATGGCCCGGTTGGTGATATCATCGGGAAGATAGCCCTCACCCTGCACTATCCTTCCATTATGTTCAAGCGTGGGACTGAAATAATCGCCCCAATGCCCGGAACAAAAACCGTAAAACTCATCGAAACCCCTCCCGTTTGGATGATATGGATACTGCATGCCGCTGTGCCACTTACCAAATGCAGCTGTAGCATAACCGCCGGCTCTAAAAACATCTGCAATAGTTGTTTCATCCAGGTTAAAACGTTCGTTTCCAGTCGAGGTGCCTGAAACTCCGCTACGAAGATGATAGCGGCCGGTCAGAAACTCAGCACGGGTGGGTGAACATACCGGAGAAACATAAAAATTAGTTAGCAGTGCTCCCCGGGAAGCCATCTGGTCAATATTGGGAGTATGAAGATTGGTGTTTCCTGTTATGCTGAAATCTCCATAACCCTGATCATCAGTGAGAAAAATAACAATATTGGGAAAGTCAGTTTTCCCTTCCCGGGAATCAGTCAAAGAAGTGCAGCTAATTATCCCCGTTAGCGGAAGAATTGAAAGCGGAAGAATTAATTTATTCATATTGCAAATTAATATTTAAATTCACTTAGCCTCATTTATTCA
>SKND01000189.1 GCA_007120695.1 Bacteroidales bacterium
AGGTGCGCAGCGGATCGAACGCTTCCTCCCTGCCCAGCAAATTAGGTGAACTGGATTCAGCGTCAATAATACTGACAAACTCACGCAATCCACCTATATAAGTCGAACCGGCAGTAAGTTTAAACTTTCTGTTTATGTCCCAGTCCACATTCCCGTGAAAGTTTGCAATTCTCTCACTACCTCTTCGACCGGGCGGTCCGTCGGTACCAAAAAAGGCGGCTGAGGTATTGAAAGCGATATTATTGATTTTGTTTCCGTACTGTAAATTTGTAGCATAGTTATTCTGCTGGCCATATTTAGCTATAAGTGAGATAGTTTCACTTTCCGGCCTTTTTGTTCTGACATCAACCACCCCGGTAAGTCCTGAGAGCCCTTTGACAAGTGCACTGCTTGAACGGACAATCTCAACAGATTCTATATCGAGGACAGAAAAAAAGTAAGAAGTCTCCTCAAACTCCTTTTGCCATATACCATTGATGGAATAGTCCGGGTAAGGATATCTCTGCCCCCTGACCGAAAAGAACTGCTTGGTCTTTCTGCCGCGTGTTTCCGTCCAGCCACCCGGCACATATTTAACCGCATCGGTAAGCGTGACTGCCCCCTGCCTCTCTATCTCAATGGCACTTACCCTTGTAATGGCGGGCAATATTGATATTGGCTCCCTGTTAATAGAGCTGTCCCTTTCGGGGAACAAAAAGCGGCCAAAAACATCAATGCCCTCAATATCCACACTAACTGGTTGAAGCCCAATGCTCAGGTTTTCCATATTTTCAGAGGGCACCTTTATGACTACTTTTTCTTCTGAAAACCCCAGGGAAGAAACAATGATATTGTATTCCCCTGATGTCAAACTGAGTTCAAAGAAACCCTCATTGTCCGTACTGGTTCCAACAGGAGATTCATAAACACTGATACTGGCATTGGAAACTGGCTTGCCGGTTTCAATATCAAAAACATTTCCTTTTAAAAAAAACATTTCCTGTGAATAGAGCGGCCGGGTAAATAAAAAAAAACTAATGAAAAAGATATTAAAAAAATATAAGCAATTTGAGATCATATTTTATTTGAGATTAAATTCTTAAAAGTTCCAAAAATACTTAACTTAGTTTCACAATTTCTAATTTAAGTAAAAAATTCGCTAAGATCGGACTATCCGCCACCGGAGGAGGTGGCTTTAAGCCCTATTTTTGCTGCGCACCGTGAATTTTTTTAGCGCAAATGCCTTTCGGGCAAAGCACCGTCAGGACATTACCGCGCCCTGGGACGCGGGTTTTTAAGATGAACTAAAATATCTAAGTCATTCTTACCCGAGAATCTATGCTCATCTCATTGCAAACATATGGACATATTAATAATACTAATAGGGTTGCCTTATGAAAAAAAACAATAAAAAGAACAACTTTGATCCCCGTGCCTTTTCAAGAAGGAAGTTTATCAATGTTACTTCTGCCGGTCTCTGGGGTATTATGATGAATAATGTTGCAACTGCTTCTATTCCTGATTCCTATAATTCTTTTGATTATAGGACGTTGGGCAGTAATGCAGATGACACTAACCTTATTGGTGCCTATGGAAATTGGGCTGCGCAATTAATGGATAAAAAGTTGCCTTCTTATTCATTCAGGAGAGATGAATGGCCTGATATTGAACTATGGCGGGCGGCAGCGAAAAAACAAGCTAATGAAAGGATAGCCATGCCTGATCTGGGTGGAGTTCCAGACATTAAAATCAAAAAGCGATATATTTATGATGGGTTACAAATTGAAGAGATTAGCTGGCAATTACCATACGGACGACCTGTCGAAGCTATTCTGCTCAAGCCTGCTGATGCGGTTAAGCCATTGCCTGGAATACTTGCTTTTCATGAACATGGGGGGAATAAATATTTTGGTAAAAGAAAGATAACACGAACAGATGATTCAATCCATCCTTATATTGAAAAATCACAACAGCATTATTATGATGGCTTTGCATGGGCTAATGATATCGCC
The DNA here is from genome assembly GCA_007120695.1 of Bacteroidales bacterium. Taxonomy (GTDB): domain Bacteria; phylum Bacteroidota; class Bacteroidia; order Bacteroidales; family PUMT01; genus PXAP01. The sequence continues at coordinate 1,992 of SKND01000189.1, forward strand.
AAAAGGGGATATGTTGTCCTTGTGCATGATGCCTTTCCTTTTGCAAGCCGCCGGGTAATGCTAAAGGATGTCCCGGAATTTCTGCGGCAGGGTCTTAACGATAATGACCCTGAAAATCCTGATAATATTGATTCCTATAACAATTGGGCAAGAATGCATGAGAGTGTTATGGCTAAATCGCTGTTTTGTGCCGGCACAACATGGCCGGGTGTATGGCTGGCTGAAGATATAAAGGCTCTCGATGTATTGTGCGCCCGTCAGGATGTTGATGCTGAAAGAATTGGATGTGGGGGTCTTTCCGGGGGAGGGATGAGGACTGTTTTTATCGGCGGACTGGATTCAAGAATTAAATGTGCCGTTTGTGTGGGCCTCATGACTACCTGGAAAGATTTTTTGCTTAACAAATCACAAACTCATACATGGATGACTTTTGCTCCATTGCTGCCTAATGAATTGGATTTTCCGGAGATCCTTGGCTTGAACGTTCCTTCGCCAACCCTGGTGATTAATGCCGAACAAGATGGCTTATTTACACTGCCAGAGATGAAACAGGCAGATGAGATACTAAAGGCGGTTTATAATAAGGCCAATGCTGATGAACGTTACAAATGTTCATTTTATCCTGGCGGGCATAAGTTTGGCAAAGATATGCAGATTGAAGCGTATGATTGGTTTGACCGCTGGTTAAAGTAAGGTATATGCAGAAGATCTGAATTACTCAAAAAATATCGCTGCCGGACAATAATAATTTATTGGTTTATAAAACGGCCATCCTTCATCTTGTAGGTCCTTTGAGCCTGTTTACCTATTCGGCCGTCGTGGGTAACAAGCAACACGGCCCCGCCTTCTTTGGCAAAACCGGAGATATAGTTTAAAACAACCTCAGCGTTATCATCATCAAGATTACCTGTGGGTTCATCTGCAAATAAAATGCTGGGTTCATTTATTAGTGCGCGGGCTAGTGCGACCCGCTGACGTTCACCTGTGCTTAGTTCGCCTGGTTTGTGATGGATCCTGTGACTAAGGTTGAACTGGTCAATAAGTTCCCTTGCGCGCTTTTCCAGGGAGGAAGAGTATGAATTTGATCCTATTGAAGGTATCAGGACATTTTCAAGTATGTTTATATAGGGTACAAGATAAAACTGCTGGAATACAAAACCTATATTCTCAGCCCTCTTTTTGTCACGTTGATTGGCTGAAATATCATACAGATTAGTATCGCCCAGGATGATCTCTCCCTCATCAGGATAAAGTAGTCCACCGGCAATCAGGAGCAGCGTTGTTTTTCCGCAGCCACTCGGACCATTTACTGCAACGAGCTCACCTTTGCCTATCTCAAGTGAAACATCATTAACGGCCTTAACAGCTTCATTCTTAACTTTTTTATATGATTTTTTGATTCCGGAGATGCTTAATACCATCATTTTTTTATTTATGGAAAAAATTATTTGCGGACTTGACTTATTTCCCGGCTGGTTAGAAATCTTGTAAAGATAAAAACAGGCTTATTGTAGAAAAAACCTTTTTGGCAAAGTTTATCTGATAGAAAAATTCAAGCCAGTCTCTATTGTTCACTCAGAATATTTGCAGGATCCTGGTTAGCTGCCATTACGGAAGGCAGAAAACCAGCTGTCAGAGCTAAAACCGGTGCCAGTAATAATCCCAGGAAGATAACCTGCAAACTTATAAGGTTTTCAAAACCTGTATATGCAGGATCGATGCCACTCCATAAAATACCAAGCCAGGCGCCTGAAACAGATCCGATAATACCTGCCACTATCCCCATTAAAGCTGATTTGCCAAGAAAGATCTGAAGTACCTGGTGCCGTCTGAAACCTATTGCCCTCAGAATACCTATTTCATGCTTTCTTTCACGTATATTATTCAATATCAGCACAAAAATCCACACCGACGCCCCAAATACCAGGACCAATACAAGTAGTGAGGCAAGTCTTTCCTTCTCACCTCTTAACTCCATCTGGTGAAGCCTTTCTGCGAAAATTATCTCTTCGTGCAATTTGGAAGCTCTCTGCCTTACGTCGGCTCGGGCTGCAATAAGTGAACTGAATTCAAAAACCTGGGTATGGGGAAGTATGGCAGCAACATCTTCTTTAACCTGACCCAGCATTTCTGTAGCACAAACACATTCGAGAGCCAGGATGCCATTTATAAGTCCGGGTCTTCCGAGTATAGACTGTGCCTTGTCAAGGGGCACCCATACACTCAGGTCATCCCTTGTTCCTCTCCTGGCGTATACCCGGTTAACCTCAAATTTCTCACCTTTTACGATTATTATGTCTCCAGGCCTCAAGTTCAATAATACTGCAACTTCTTCGCCCAGATCTGCTTTACCTTCCGGCACCCTTTCCATTATGGGAGACCGGTACTCATCATCATCCGTTAAATGTTGTGGTTTACTGTAAACAGGAACCTGACCCCGGATACCTGATAAAAAGATTTCGGTATTCATCTCCTCCCAGTAAATCTTCTCCTGCAGTACAGGCATAAGGTGGTTAAGGGTTTTCATGTCACTTTCCGCAATTTTCCATACATCCTCGTAATCCAGGTAAGTTGATGCATATCCGTTTCGCTCAAGCTCCGACAAACTCTGTTCTTTGTTTAGAATAAGTACATTATAACCCATATTGCGCATAATGACCCTGTAGTCATCCTCAAGCTGCATCATCTCTTCTCTCAGCTCCCTTTCTTTTTCAATAAACAATTGTTCAGTAGCCAGTTCATCACCTTTGAGCAGTACTATTGACCCGACAAATCCCGCCGTTGCAATTACCAGTGATAAAACACCTGTTATGAAGCCATATTTCTTATGTTTAAGTTCCCTTTTAATGATCAGCCATATATTGATCTTTTGGGATTGGTCATTTTGTAGAGCCATTTTTTTATTCGTTTTATTTTAAAAACCCCTTCTTCATCTAACTTCCTTTTAAAGTTATTCTTTTGGGGGCTGTATTGTTGACAGACACTACTTATTCTGTCTGTAAATTCAGTGTCGGCGATACAAAATAATACCGCTCAGCAAAACAAGTGCAATTATTCCTCCTAAAACTGAAAGAAGAATTTGCGTTGATCCAAATTTTCGTTTAGCGTCATTTTCCAGGGACACCTTCTCCTGTAACATTTCCTGGGTGCCTTCAGGGCTTTCCTTCTTTTGGGCGGGTAAGTCTGCAATTCTACTGTCATTTCCCGCATTCTCTTTCCCAGCTATCTTATCTTTCTGAACTTCTTGCTCCTCTTTCACTTCCTCAACTTTTTCAATAGCTTCCCCGGACTGCACCTGATCTTTTTCTTTGCCAAAAATATCAATATAAACAACCTTGTCCGAATCAGTTGTCCAGCTTTCCCTTTGGTTTGTCGTTGTTCCAAAACGTTTATTTGTCGCCGATTCCAGCTGACTCCTGGCTTCTGCTTCCCTGCTGGCAAAATCTCCCATTCCGCTCAGGGGATTAGCTAAGCTTATATCGGTTATGTTTTCAACAACATTATTCCAATTCATTGACAATAGCATATCAGTACCGGGATTAAGCAATTTTGCCTGGCATGAACAGGGTCCTGTAAGGAATTCTGCTGCGTCCATGATGTTCCATTCATTTATCCCCCTGCCAACGATAGCCCACAAAGCAATGCCGCGGCCATAAAAAGGAAAGACAATTGGCTCTGAATCAAATTTTAAAAGGTCATCCTCGGTGTTGACCAGCATTTTCACGAAAGGCTCTTCTCTATCATCACCGCGTGATAATGTTACTATTTCAAAATTTATTACCGGCACATCGGCATCCGGGTCACCACTGGTATTTTCGTACCATAACTCCAGATCGGGCAATACAAGTGTCTGCTCAAGACGTCTCAGTTCATTGTAAAGCAAATCATAAGTCTTCCTGTCTTTACTGCGGTCACCACTCTCCAGTAAAACCCAGACAGCAGTAGCATTACCTGCAAGTTTTGCAGCAATTGATTCACGTGCAGGTGAATTAACCAGATTTTGCACGTTCTCCTTGTTTAATGGACCCGACCAGATAACTTTATTAATTCCGCTAACCCGGGGAAATCTGACTACTATCCAGGGTAGTTCGGGAGGAGATAGATTACTTAAAAAACCTCTGGTAATATCGTCCATTTCGCCACTGGCGTTTATACTCCTGAGCTCCAAATTTGCTTTCATGTTATTGTCCCTTGATGAGGCATTCAGAAGGTAATTTAACAGTTCTTTCTCACCTGCATCAAGCGAATTTTGATAAAACACATCAACCCTGTAAGAATCTTCTTCCCAGAATTCCAGCGCATACCTAAAGACAGGAATAGGGCAGGAATTAGATTTGGACGGCAAAAAAACAGTTATTCCCAGTATAACTGCAGTTACCATAAATATCTTTATTCGCATAATATTGTTTTCATTAACGCCTAAAGTTGTAAATTCAAATTAGTTGTATGTGCATCAGGATGCCCCTGATATCAACAAAGGCGCTTTGATGATTAGAATTCTGATAAGGAGTCAGCTGTTTGCCCTTCCATTACTATCTCAATACCGGAAATAACTGTTTTGTTGGTATTGCCGTTAAGTTCTATCAGCAAGGCATTGGTTACTCTAACCCCGCTAAATTCCTTTCTTAAGGTACGTCTTGCTCCTCCTGTCTCTTTAACAATATCCAAACCTTCCAGTACCTTCTCCCCCTGCAGTGAAACATCAAAGAGACGTTCCCCGGCCAGTATATCTTCAGGTTCGGCAAAATAGAGTGTAACGTTATAATATTCCCCGCTACCAGAACCCCCAGGTATAAGGTCAACTGAAACCGTGCTTATTCCTTTTGCACCGTAGGAGGCTACCCAGTCATATTTTTCATCACCATTCACTATCCATGTCGAATGGTTCCTGAACCAGTCATGTGAACCCGATTCTATTTTAACCGGAATATCGGGGCTTTCCGGATAAATTTTCGGATATTCGAGCCACAGTACACCATCTTCTCTCCTGTTTCCCTGTGCACCGAAATTAATCCCCAGCGATCGTATTGCTTCACCGGTCATATCCAGTCTGTTATGAGTCCACATCTCTATGCCTGCCCCGGGCATATGAACCAGGCCAAAATTGCTTTGAAGAGGATATGAGCATGTACATGTCCTGGTATAATCAGGGATATTCAAAACACCATCGGCAGCAACCATATTGTTTGTACATCCTGACCTGAAACCTCCCAGGGAGGCAGTACCTCCATAGTTAAACAGATCAGTGAAACCTGCTGTACCCGTTCTGAAAGCAATAAGGTATTTACTTGAATTCATGGTGCCGCAGCCATAATACTTGTGATATCCCCAACGGTAATCCTCACCTGTTATGGGGTGGTCTTTAAGGATAGCCTCACCCGTGTAAGGATTAATTGCAGGTTCACCCGGCCTGCCGGGTATTATCATATCATTATGAAGTCCAAGCGGACCGGAATAGCGATGACTGCTTTCCCAGATTATTTCTCCGTTTGAGCCATTATGGGCAATCAGTTTTTCATTTGGTTCATCTTCGGGAGCTCCCCTCTGTCCGCGGCGTCCGCCCTGAAGCAGGATATTCTTATCCTCGTAATAGCCCAGCCATGTCCCAAACACGTTATCATTCAATGCCCACAGCTTTTTGCCCGTACTCAGGTCCGCCGCAAAAAGTTCCGATCCGGAGAGATCCTCCAGGCCCCTTCGTTGCAATATTTCTAAAACTCCTTCTGATAACCCGTCAACTACGAATACCCTGTCCTCTGCTACGGCTATTGCATTATGCCTGAATCCTTTTTCAGCCCTTTTTGTCCACATCAGTTCTCCGTTGTGCCTGTCCATCACAAGCAAAACGGAACTGGAAGTAGCATTCCAGTTTCTTTCTCCACGCTTGCCATCATCAAATATCTGGGGATCAATTGTGGTGATCAGATAATCTCCTTTTACCATCAGATGTCCGAATTCAGCTATTTCAATATCGGGGACTTCCGGTAACCGTAATTCAAAGATTACACTGCCTGTTGCCGGATCAAGAGACATCAGTCTGCCGCCGTCAATAACATAAACGGCGTCTTCAAGGGAAACATAAGGACTACCTAGAAAGTTGGCCCCGGGTTCATTTGACATGTATACCTCATTACCTGCCCAGAATTCCTCTTCCAGTTCCAGATTGGTAAATGGGTGCCCTATTCCCGGTATTTCCCTTACCCAGAGTTCCCTGCCGGTATACACGCATCTTGCGCTTATTGTTTCAATACCCAGAATAAACAATCTTCCGCCGGCAACCTGGGGAATTGGGCCGTTGTGATGCCTGGGAAGAGTATTCAGGTTGGAAGGCCCTCCGAACCACAGTGTCCCCAGTGGTGGTTTTACCAGGTTGTCGTCCGTGTATGTACGATTTGAGGCACCTGCGTACTGGTGTGTCCACTCTGCCGATCCCGGCAGCGGTCCTTCCCTTGTTATAAGTGCAAAGTCGTCTGTTCTGCTCAGGCTGCCGTTTTCCAGGTCAAGCGAGCCAAAGGTTTGAGGGAAATTGTCTTCGGCGCCCAGGATGCATGCTGCTCCTCCATAGGGGCGCAGCGATCCAAAGACACTGGATATCTTCTTGTCGGAGTAGGTGCTGCCATCCATAACCACCAGGTCATAAATGTAGGGCAGAAGCTTATGCGATTCTGCATCTTCATTTATCACTGCAACCCTTTTGCCGTAGATCCCTGCTTTATCAAACTGCTGCCTAAGCATATCTGTTTTCTGCCTGTCGGGCTCGACAACCACAAGATGCATGGAGCTGTTATCAGCCAGGGCCTTGATCAGCTCGCTGTTATCTCCGCCGTAGATCATACCGTATCCGCCGGTTATTCCGGTTTCCCGCATAATGGAATTTGCCAGGTCAACGGCCTGTTGCCCCGGCCGGAATGCTTCTGTTTTATAGGCAAAATGTCTGATCGGGCCGGCTACACCTGTTCCGAAGCAATAAATTTTCCCTTGCTTGTTTACTACATACAGCTTATTGTCTCCTGCAATGACGCTCCATATTTCCCCTTCTATCTTATGCTCCCAGACCACCTCGCCGGGCATTCCCTCCGTATTCATATCAACAAGGGCCAGTACATCACCCTCTTTTTTACTTATAACAAAGTGGGAACCGGTTTTAAGGTAAAGCCTTTTAACATCAGGCACCTGAGCATTCCACAGCTCTTCTGTCTCATATGTTTTTCTTATGGCACCTCTTTGCAGCCTGTCCTCAACTAATTCTTCTGTTGTTTTGAGCTCAGATTTATGTGCAAAAAGGGTATCTCCATATACACCTATAAAAGCATTTTTAGTAATTATATCACCGGGTAAATGGCCGAACTGTGCTCCGTCCTCCAGGGCATAGAGCATGCCGTGGTTAAAGAACCAGTTATCAGAGGCAAAAACTCTGAAGCCGCCCGCTCCTTTACCAACTTCTCCGGAAGCCTGGTTGAAGTAAAGAAATTCTCCCGTGTTTCTGTCATACACAGCAGGGGGAGTTCTGCCCCCGGGGACTATAAGCTTGTTTCCGCTTACGGCAAGGTATCCCTGGGGTGAGGGCCCTCCGTATGCGTAAGCACCTCCGTGCTGATGCAGATCCCATGACATACCACTTGTGCTGTTGGTCCACACTTTATTTCCGCTTTTGGCATCCACGGCATGAATAAAAGTGCCCTCAAAGGGTATCACCCCGGAGGCAAAATAGATCACCCCGTCTTTGATAACCGGTCCCCCACGTGCCGGCCACATGCTAATTATCCTTTCATTGCCCAGGACCATCCTTTTGGAATAGCTTCCGTGGTAGTTCCACAACAGGTCACCTGTTTGAGCATCCAGGCAATAAAGGTAGCCGTCGTCGGAGATAAAATAAACTTTCCCCGAATCATATACCGGAGCAAACCGCACCGGTCCCCCGGCATAATACCTCCACAGCTCCTCTCCGCTTTCTGCCGAAAAGGCGGTGACCCTGTCAGAGACCATAGATGGCACAAACAATTTGCCGTCGGCCATAACAGGCTCATAGGAGATATCAAAGGAGAGTTTTCCAATAACATCGGGGTTTCCCCCGGTATAATAATCTTCGTACTGAAATGGCCAGGCACGCCGTGGCTCCTCCATCTGCCTTGTCCACAATAGATTGGGGTTATCGGAAAGGGTCATCTCCGAGACTCCGGTTCTTGCATAATCATATCTCCACATTGGCCAGTCTGTATTGCCGTAAATCCCTGACCCGGAATAAACCATAATAACAAACAATAATAAAGCGGTAGTTCTGAATTTTGCAGCCATGGTATATTATTTTTAAAATACATTAGCAAATAAATAAATGCCTATTATAAGCAACAACAAAAATAACATAATCATTGTAACCGAACCAATAATAATAGTACCCGTTGAATATATTCTATATGCCTTGCATAATATAACTTATGGCCATTATACAAGCTAACCCCTCTTAAAAAGCACGTTCAGTATTTCCACCTGGTTGACTCCCGTCACGTATGTAATAATTTAATCAGTCATTGACTGAGAACATAGCTTCATAGTGTGGCATGGGGTCAAAAATACCGCCTCCTGTGCGATAAAATTCCTCATCAGTCTCATAAACACCATCCCTGACTTTAACCCAGGTAGCATTGCTGCGCGGGTGATAGCTCATCATGGTATTCCAGTTTTTATAGTTCTGGTGACCGTTACTCTCCATCAGGCCAATATCGCCTATGCCGGGGAATGGTCCTAATCTTGCGGCAAAGTTTTTGTTCCATTCAACTAAAACGGGATTAACCGTAAGATCTGCACAAAAACAAGGAACATCATGCTGGTGGGCAACATTCGCAATTCTAAGTGACATGCTGAGGGTTTTGGCGATGGGCTTCACGGCTATGGATCCATATCCCAACTTAATCCGCTCCAGGGCATCTTTATCTGTATGGGCGCTCTCATCTGCAGCAAGGTTAAGTGGAATATCAGAAACATCAATTTTTATTTCTTCAGGGAATGGCTCTTCAATCACAGCTATTTGATCCAATGCCCCTATCTTGTCTGCATGCTCAATTAATCGCATGAGCGTATCTTTCTCTTGATATCTCCCGTTTGCATCGAAGTAATAAGGCAACTTGCCATTTTCAGTATACCGGGTTTCATAATGTCCTATGGAATTATGGATGGCTGTCAGCCGGGCTTTGTCCTTTTCCAGCATCTCTTCCTGTGTCCCCGGCTGGCCTATCTTGATCTTCATAAAGAAATAACCCTCTTCAACTGCCGAAGTGATCTCATCAATGGGAATATTATAGGCCATAAGAGGTATTCCGGCAACCTTATCGTGCCTGTGTGACATGGCCGGACTGTACTTACGGGGTATCATCTCATCAAAGGTTCGAATGCCATTTTCTTCGGCATACAGCAACCATGCAGCATTATCCAGTCCTACCAGGGCATTCAGGGTGAATGTTTGCCTTAATTGCGGATTGGCAGTTATTTTTTTTGCATACTCCTCAAGTTCCGGAAAAAGATTGTCAAGCAGATCAAGGGGAGTTTTGAAACTCTTGCCTTTTGCCATCTGCATTGCCCTTTCAGTAAGTGCATACATAAGGGCATTACCGCCACTTTCTGAATGGCCGGCAAAAACTTTACCATCAGACCATAATACATTCTGAGTGCAAAGTCCTATTTTATGAATCCCTGAAGAACCTCTAAGGTATGAAGCTGATTGCCATATCTCCGTCATAAATCCTCCCGCAAAACCGAATGGGCGAACAAGCGGTTCTCTTTCAAAATCAGAGTCAACATGATCAATGACAATATTCTTTAAAGGCCTGTTCTGAAGGTTATTTCCCAAAAAAGATGAAGAACTTCCGCTAAGGAGTGCTCCGGAGGTGATGATGCCGCTTTTTTTCATAAATTCACGTCTTGACAGGTTTTTCATTTTAATCGAAATTTAGATTCTGAATCTGTGATAACTATATTGAAGGATAATTATCAGGCAATCATATTTCTAATAAACCGGACATCTTTCTTTATCTTTTCTACTATAATTTTTTGTTTTGCCAGAAGTGTATAACTTTCTTCTTCAGCAGTAAGCAGAGGGTACTCAACATGCAGGGTGATGGGGGCGTCGATATTAAGTTCTTTCAGGGTTCGGAAATAAAGATTAAAATCAACCAGCCCTTCCCCGAGAGGGACATTTATTATCCGGGCTCTTCCATTTTCAACCTGCCATGTAAAATCCTTTATGGCAAGAGAACCAATGTTCCTGCGCAACAAATGCAAAATGAATATCCATGACCTGTTACCTTCGACTTTGGCATGGCGGACATCAAACTGACTGCTTACGGTTTCAACCGGAAAATCTTTTACCAGCTCCCATACGTCCCATCCCGGAGATCCGACCCTTCCGCCGCTATGGTTCTGATATCCGGCCTGGATATTGAAATGACTGTTCATATCGGAGATACTTTTCAGCCTGGATTTAATATTATCAAGGGATTTAAGAACGCCTGCGGACAGGTCATAATCATAATAACCCAGCCTGTAGTGTTTCACTCCCAGTGATGAGGCGGTTTTGAGTA
>SKND01000031.1 GCA_007120695.1 Bacteroidales bacterium
ATAATTATCACTGTAAACAGGTCTGAGGTTTTGGTCACTCAGCTTCCATAGATCAGAAGGGGTGATTACCGTCGTATTGGATATAAGATTTATAAACTGGTTATTACGTGTATAACTAAATTTCAGGGAGCTGTTGCGGGTTAAACTATGACGAAGGCTGAGCCGTGGTTCAAATCGATCATATGCAGTGACCACCTCGTTTTCATCATAGGTATTACTCTCTTTTAAAATGAAATTATTGCCTGGTTCGTCCAAAATAAAGCTATTTATAGTTTTTGGTCCCAGGTACAGATATCTTGTATAACGTAATCCGATTTCGGCACTAATCTTTTCGTTTATTTCGAATTCATCACTTAGGAAAAGGGAGATTTCAAGACCCTGCTCTTGTTCTACCGCCGATTCCCGTATAAGAGAAAGAGAATCAAGTGGCATAAGAACGCCGGGGGTAATATCATATCTTGATAAATTGAACCCCGACTCCACCCGGTGATTCCCGTCAGGAAACCACAGCAAGCTGGTCTTAAGGTTATAATAATCAATTGATGAATTGAGTGAATATGATTCCATTGGTGAAACCTGGCTGCTTTCCCTGATATTGTAATCATACATGCTGAGACCTCCTGAGAAATTAAAGGAAAGTTTCTCTCCAAGAATTCTGCTCCACTTTATTGATGCAAGTGTGTTGCTATAATTATAATTGTTTACTCCTGCTGATGAAAAATCATCATTGCTATAATATCCAAACAGTGATATTGTGCTGTTAGGTTTGGGTTTAAACGTTAAACGTGAGGTAAAATCATAAAACCCTGCTGAACTGCTCAGCATTTCCTTCAAAGGCAGCTTGTCAACGATCCAGTTGGAGTATGATGACCTGCCGCCCAGTGACAGACTTATTTTTTCATCAATAATAGGTGCTTCCAAATAAATCCGGCTATTTAACAATCCTATACCACCCACCAGCTTTAAATCCTCCACATTATCCGGCTTAGCCCTTATATCAAGCACAGACGAAATACGTTCACCATATTTTGCCGGGATACCACCCTTGTAAAGTGTTATTTCCGAAACCATGTCGGGGTTTATTACAGAGATAAGCCCGAAAAGGTGTGATGAATTAAACAGGGGTACATCCTCTACAAGTATCAAATTCTGACCACTTCCACCTCCCCTGACATGAATCCCTTCTCCGAATTCCCCAATATTCTGGACACCAGGCAAAAGAGTCATGTTACGCACTATATCCTGTTCTCCTGGATTACCGGGAAGCTCTCTGAGCAGCCTGGAATCCATGCTTATCATACTCATTCTGGTACTTGAAATATTAGCTTCCGCCCGTCTGGCCATTATTGTTACTTCATCAATCCTGTGTGTTTCTTCAAACAAGTAAAAATCAAGCTCTCCCTGACCAAGAAGATTAATCCTTCTGTACTGGTCCTGATAGCCTACAAAACTCAATCTTACAAAAATCTCGCCAACAGGAAGATTAATGGAGTAACTACCATCTGCATTAGCTGTGGTACCCCTGCCTGTTGATTCAGTGTAAATAATGGCCCCCGGTAATGTTTCACCGGTATTTCCATCCAATATTCTTCCACTTAGATCAACTGTATTATACCTGCCGAATTCTGAGGGACTTCCGATTGTTATTAAAAGAGTATCAGTGTGTCTGTGCCGGCTTTGACTAAATTCAACGGGCGTTATGACAATGTAAGCATCAACATATAAAACTGTGAGATCCTTATCTCCAATAATATTATATAAAGCTTGTTCCAGGGATTGATCAGCAAGATTATGGTTGAAAGTGACACCTTCAAACCATTCAGCATTATAAAAGATCCTGGTTGAATTCTGTTCTTCCAGAATTAAAATAATTTCATCTATTGTTAGATATTGACTTTCAAATGGCGTTGCTTCTAATGAATACAGTATTTGTGAAGATTGAAACACATACACTATTAATAATATTTTCAATCTGAAGCTCATAATTTCTCCTCTTCTATGTAATCCCGGGAATGGTATATTTTTTCACCCAAGAATACAATTCCCTAATAAACAACTAGGTATCAACAATCATAAACTTTGTTAAAACATTCAAGAGCATTGCCTTACACAATGCTCTTGAATAATAAAACTATCCGATACATATAATTGGTCCTACAATTTATAAGGATTCCTGTATTGGTAATGAGTAAGCCTGTGGCTGGCGGCCTCAGTATCATCGACAAACCGAAGCGTGGCTGGATTCCAGCGAACCGGACGGCCAAGCTCTGTGGCAATATTACCCAGATTGCATAATGTATTGGTACTGCAGCCTGCCTCAACTGGGGCAACAGGATCCTTGCGGGACCTTACGGCATCAATGAAATCCTGCATATGAGGCGAACTAATCTCAAACTGCAAAGCATCAGCGCCAGACTGGTCTTCTATATCCTGAGGAATCAAAGAGGGATCAGAGCAGTTCAAAGAACCACGGGTAACCACAATCCAACCATCTGTACCCACAAATCTAATTCCCCTGGAATTAGGATTATCCTCACTAATGGGCGACTCGGTCATTACTATACCATTGTCATATTTGAACGTCATCCACTCCTGGCCAAGGTAACCCTTGGGTATAACCTCACTGGCTCCCAATCCGTCCATCCCTATCGCAACCTGGGCTATGTCAAACATATGTGCACCCCAGTCAGCCGTATAACCATTGCCCGTCTCGCGATACCACCTCCAGGCTCCCCACAACGTCTCGTTCTGTGGCGGATCTAGTGATATCGGGGGACAGATATCAGGATGATAATGAATTGCCGGATCGTTTAGGGGACCGAGCCACAAATTGAAGTTCAGATTGTCCGGTACAGAATGCTCAGGCAGATCAAATGGCGTGGGCGGATCGCCTACCTTTGCATGTATATGAACTATATGACCTATGGCTCCTTCTCTTACCATCTGAATGGCCTTCAAAAAAGTATCCTGGGACCGCTGCTGGCTGCCTACCTGCAGAATACGATTGTTCCTGCGCACTGCCTTTACCATTTCATAACCTTCCTTGATAGTAAATGCAAGTGGTTTTTGAACATAAACGTCCTTTCCTGCCTCACATGCATGGATAGTCTGCAATGCATGCCAGTGATCGGGTGTGCAGACCTCAATGGCGTCTATATCTGTCCGCTCAAGCATCCGGCCATAATGTTCATATGCATCTATACGTAAAGGTAACCCGGCATCCTTTTTCCATTCAAGTACCCGGTTACGGAACCTTGCATTCTTCATGCTATCTACGTCGCAGCACGCTGCTACCTGTACTCCGGGCACTGTTGAAAATGCTCTGAAATCGGACAAACCCTGACGTCCCAGACCTATAAATCCCATTACTACCCGATCACTTGGTGCAATACGCCTTCCGCTTACCACATAACTCGGAAGGATAGTAAGGCCAGTCAGACCCAATGCAGAAAGTGCAAGAAACTCCCTGCGCTTCATTCCTTTATCCTTTTGTTGTTTCATTACAATATTAGTTAATGATTAAAATTTGCTGCGTTATACTAATATCTCTTTACAGTACTCAACACACCTTGTTACCTCCCTTACCGCGTTAGAATTTTCCGGAATCGGGTATTCCAGTTCAATATCACAAACAATCGGCCAGCCTTTGTCCTTCAATAAAAGGACTATATCGTCAAGCGGTGTTCCTCCTTCACCCCACATTACGTTTGCGTTTGCAGGGTCGTTATTGGGACCGGTCTTGTCCTTGAGATGAAGACTGGCTATCCGGTCATGAAGTTTTTCGATTACATCGTTGGGGTTCCTGCCGGTATACCCGTAATAATGCCCTACATCAAAATTCAGCATCAGGTTCCTTCCAAATGCAAGATGATCTTCAAAACTGAATCCGGGCTGCGCCGGCTGTCCGTGATTATGCATTATCGCATAAAGACCGTGCTTATCGGCAAACGGAGCCATGCGACGTGCAGCATCCATAGAAATCTCGAATGTTATACCTCGTGCACCAAGAACCCTTGCAACATTGAAGGCATAATCGATCTCTTCATCCGACCACTCGGGGCGGCCCAGCTTGGCAATATCAATATTCACTCCGGCGTCATTGTACATTTGCTTCAGATCCCTGAACCTGTCCATACTAACAGAACTGCGCCATTCTGCCTGCAATTGGGACTGTCTTTGACGAGCTTCATTAAGCTCGTCTTGTTGTTCATCTGTTAGCTCTGCTCCACGAGGGTAACTGGGTACATCTACCTGGGGAATTCCCGCAAACTGTTCTATCGGCCCTCCCATAAGCTCAACGGAGGTTATACCCGACTCAAGAAGATAGCCCAGAATATCCTCTGTACTCGATGGCATACTTCGGTAGCTGTAAGAAATAACACCTATCTGAACACCGCCAAATCTTGAACCATCTATCGCCGGACTGCATCCGACAAGCCTTGAAGGTATAAAGGCAATCGAGGCAAATGCTGCCGCACTGCCGATAAATCTGCGACGTGAAATCTTTCCGTTTATGTTTTTCATATTGTTTTAAGTTGGTTAACTAAGTGCAATGAAACCTTGATTGCACCATCTTGCTTTTCAATCGATGTAACGTTAAAGTGCACAATAACTTACTTCGACTTGGACATGAATTACCAACCCCAGTAAATATTTGGCAACTCCAAATCAGAGCACCACTTGCCGGGTATTTTCTTTCTAATTTAATGTGATCTGATTGCATTGGATTACAATCAGATCACATTTCTTTATTATCTAATAATTTGGATCCTGCTGCAGAGCATCCTGTATATCAAGCTGAGACTCAGGCAACGGCCAGTATTCATCTTTTGGTGCATTGAAGCTGGCACCTCTCATAAATGTCCTGAATTCGCCGTCGCGTGCAATATAATCATTTAACACCTCCGAGGCAATTCCCCACCTTCGTAAATCAAAGAACCGGTGCCCTTCTACGGCGGTTTCAAGCCTCAACTCATGCCTGACAGCTTTCCGGGCACTCTCCTGGCTGGCAAATGCTTCGTGTCCCTCTGGGTAGGGTTCAATAAGGTAATTGGCAGCAGGTTGATCCCAGTCAACTTCAACCGGGCGTCCATCAAACACGTATGTGGTAACCCTTCCCATAACAGGTTCGCTATCTCTTGCCCGTTCCCTGATAGCATTTACCAGTTCGCGTGCATATTCAAGATCATTCTCCTCTACAGCTATTTCTGCTCTCCACAACAAAACAAGACCTAGCCGGTAAGATCTATCATTACGTGCACTAAAACCTCCTGACCTGAAGAGACCCGCCGCCTCTTCCTCGGCTGAATAATGGTATCTTTTAGTCATATAGGGGCCTCCGTTATCCTGCTCCCTGATCCACGACCTGCCCGCATGGATTGCGAATCCATGAAAGTCAACTCCGCGGCGTGCAATAGTGTAATCAACGCGGGGATCAAGCGGATGATCGGTCGGAATAAACTCCTCGCTGCTACCTATTCCCATATCATTGGCAAGGGGAACACGGTCCTCTATATCAAGCACAGGCAGTCCATCATTGGTCACCTGGTAAGCCTCAAAAAGAAGCTGCGATGGCTGATAAAAGCCCCATCCCACAGAAACAGGACCCGACTGGTGGGCAGTAGCCCTGTCACTAGTCCTTGTGCTGCCGGTGGTTTCTCCGGTTACTGAAATCTGTATCTCGAAAATTGACTCTTTGTTGTTATTGCCGAAGGCACTGAGATTGTCATTGAAATGATCGGCAAGCTCAAACTGTCCGCTTGCAATTATCGCATCAAGCAGCGGCTTCGCCTGGGAATGTTCGTTCTGGTATAGATGGGCATGTGCCTTAAGAGCCATGGCAGAAAATTTGGACGGCCGGCCTGGTTGGCCAAGCGGCCGGGTCTCGGGAAGGTTGTCAATGGCAAATTGAAGGTCCGCCTCAATGCCTTCCCATCCTTCTGTATCATTAGGTACATCTTCGGGCAAAGTACCGTCCATCTCCTCAATTGTCTTTATATATGGAATGTTCCTGAAGACCCTTGTTGCCTTAAAATGATACCATGCTCTCAGAAATTTCGCCTCAGCTTCTATCTGTGTAGCACGTGGCTCCGAGACCGGATTGTCACTCGCCTGGACTGCAGCTAGGAATACCAGCACATCATTTGCCCTGGCAACTCCTCTATAGCTTTGCGACCATCTGTTAGCCATATAGCCATTTGAAGGAAGCACCTCATAACGCTCAACTGAATTGAATGAAAGCTGGTCGCCGAATGAAGTACCCTTGTATGCATTGTCCGAAGCGGCTTCACCATATGTCCAGTCGTTTCCCATGACTCCGCCGAAGTTGTTTTTGGTAGTAAGCCTGTCATAAGCCCCTATCAGAATTCCCTCAACACCATCGGGAGTGGTTATAATATCACCTGCAGCAGAACCAGGAGGCTGTTTTGTCAGCATTTCATCCATATCACAAGATGCAATGAAGAAAACTGCTACAATAAGGCTGGTAATCAGTTTTAAATTTGTTTTATTCATAGCTATTTGTTTTTAGTTTTCAATATTAATTATGACTTAATTAAATGCCAATATTTATACCAAGCATGAATTGTCTCGGGGTTGGCCAGCCTCCGGCATCTACACCCATGTTTACACCTCCCCTTCTTACTTCGGGATCAAGACCGGTGTAATTTGTGAGCGTAAACAAATTGGTAATATGGACATAGAATAACATCTGCCTCACGTTAAGGTTCAGTATGTTGGTAAGGTCATAACCCAGCTGGAGATTCTGCAAACGCAGGTAAGATGCATCCTCTACAAAATAGGTTGACGGATACTGGTCAATCTCATCCGAGAAGCTAATCTTAGGTAACGAGGCCTTACTGTTGTCGTCAAGATAGGGACTTCCCCAGGACTCATAAAGTCGTTTCTTGCTTCTGTTGCCAAGAAACTGGCCAAAATCGATCCATCTGTTCACATAGTTTACCAGCTCGTTCCCATATGAACCATACAGGCGGGTTGACAACGAGAATCCCCTGTAGTTAAGATCAATATTTAGTCCGCCGGTAAAATCGGGATGGGGATCGCCTATAATGGTGCGGTCATCGCTGTTTATGACTCCGTCGCCGTTTACATCCCTGAACTTAAACTTGCCTGCCTCGTTGTAACTAGTACCAAAAGCTTCAGGGTGGGCGGCTGCCTCTGCATCGGTCTGGAATATGCCGTCAACAATATAGCCGTAAAATACCGGAAATGCAGTGCCTGTTTCTGCCATGGTATACATTAACTGGCGGAATTGGCTGCCTTCAAGCCTCTCATCGGCAACCGGCGATAGCCTGACTATCTCGTTAATATATCTTGACAGATTCAAAGAAATATTATACCCAAGCTCTCCGCCCCGAGCCGAACCACGGTAGCCCAGTTCAAAGTCGATACCATTGTTCATCATTTCGCCAACATTAACTGAAGGCGCTGAAGCTTCTCCACGTACATCAGGGATTCTCTGCGGGAAAAGCATGTCTACGGTATTTCTTCTCCATAGGTCAAAGCTCATATCCCATCTCTGCAAGAAGTTTGCCTGGAAACCAAAGTTATAGGTTGTAGTTGATTCCCATCTTACATTAGGGTTGCCGAGTGAAGCGGCGCGGAAACCTGATGAGCCGACTCCTGTATCTTGCCCAAGTATGGGATAGAATGAGTTGCCTATAGCAGATTGATAGGTCGAGTAGGCATTATAGTTACCCACACGGTCATTACCAGTCTGTCCGTAGCCCAACCTGACCATAAGGTAATCAAGCCAGTTGTCGGTGGCAAAACTCATAAATTCCTCATTACTAAGTCTCCAGCCAAGTGATACGGCAGGGAATATACCGTACCGGGAATCCGGACCAAAACGTGATGAGCCGTCCCTGCGCAGAACCCCCTCAAAAAAGTACGTCCTGTTGTAGGAATAGTTCACCCGTCCAAACATTGAAAACAGTGCCCATTCGCTGTAACTTCCGTAGTTTGACTGGTCGCGCTCACCTGTATCAAGCACCATGTATAATGGGTTCTCAAACGGGTAATCATTACGTGAACCACCGTGATACTGTGACATATTATCGACCATCTCACTACCGAGCAGGAGTGTGAGGTTGTGTACATCTGCAAATGTATTTTGATACTGAAGGGTGTTTGTCCAGTTCCACTGAAAGCCGAAATCACTTCGACGTCCGCTGCTTGCATACGTTCCCCTTTCGGAGAAAGCTCTCTCTACAACTGAGTACCTGTACCTGTCTCTTGCACGGTAAGTGTAACCCGCCAGACTCCTGAAAGTAAGCCCTTCTATAAAAGTGGCATCGAGGTAAACATTACCGGTTGATCTGAGTTCCTTGTCGCTGTCATTCTTGTCCCTGTCAAGGAGGAACATTGCGTTCCTGGCATTACCGGTAGCTTCGGCCTGGGTGCCGGCAAAATTGCCCATCACATCGTAAACGGGTACAATAGGCTGCATACGGTAAGTATAGGATATGGCAGATCCCTCACCCTGGTCGGAAAGGTACCCCCAGGTATCGCCATACTCAATCCCAATTCTCTTGCCCACCTCAATCCAGTTTCCCATACGGGATGTTATGTTTGAGCGGAGGTTGTAACGTTCATAGCCTGTCATCTTAAGTATACCCTCCTCCCTCAGGTAACCTGCCTGCAATGCATAATTGGTATCATCGCTTCCACCGGCTACCCTAACGCTGTATTCATGGTAGGGTGCTATCTGGCTAATTTCCCTCATCCAGTTGGTACCCTCCTTGTTGGCTTCCATAATGATATAGGTGGGTGTGCCGTTCTCATGGGGCATCCTGTCATCATACAGCGAGAGATCAGCCGTTGATGAACCAGAAGGAAAAATATAATTGGGAATCTGTGGAGTAGGACCACTTCCGTATTGTGGATGGGCATAGTCCACTCTTCCGTCGTTTGCAGCTTTAAGCCAGAGCATTTCAC
This sequence comes from Bacteroidales bacterium, assembly GCA_007120695.1. Taxonomy (GTDB): domain Bacteria; phylum Bacteroidota; class Bacteroidia; order Bacteroidales; family PUMT01; genus PXAP01. The sequence goes on from SKND01000031.1 coordinate 8,956, forward strand.
CATATTCCTGGGTGTTCATCAGATCATATTCCCTGATATTCTGCTTGAATCCTGATCTTGCCATTACATCAACAGTGGCAGTCTGCCCTCTGCGGCCCTGCCGTGTGGTAACAAGTATAACCCCGCTGGCTGCTCTTGCACCGTAAATAGCCTGCGATGCGGCATCCTTAAGAACTGTTATCGATTCTATCTCTTCCGGGCGTACTGTTGCTCCCGGAACACCGTCAACAACCCATAGGGGACTGTTATCATTAATAGTACCTAGTCCGCGAATCAACACACTTTGACCTCCCCCCGGAGTATTGGAGCTTGTTATGGTTACACCTGAGGTCGATCCCCTGAGAGCCTGTGCCGCACTTACAGCTGCCATATTGGATATCTCCTCCGAACGGACAGCCGAAACTGAACCGGTAACCTCGCCGGCGGCCCTGGTGGCATAACCAACGGCAATTACCTCATCAATACCGATGGTCTCGGTTACCAGGGTAACATTGATAACATTACGGCCTTCAACAATAACTCTCTGTGTCTGCATTCCGACATATGAAAACACAAGGATTGCATCAGGCGGCACATTGCTCAATGAATATTCTCCCTCGATATTGGTTACAACTCCAGTGGTTGTTCCCTCTATTACTATTGACACACCAGGCAAAGGAACACCACCTGTATCTACAACCCTTCCACTAACAGTAATTTGCTGGACATTAGTTTCAGTCGTGGTCAGGGAGACACTCTGAGAAAAGTCATTCGCTGATACATTGAGTGATGAAAATAAGAGCAAACATGCAATTAATGGAATAGCTACCAGGAATTTTAAATTTCTTTTTGGTAGAAGAAATTTTTCAGGTTTAGGCTTTTTTTTCATAATTTTGAAAGTTTTTAGTTTTTTAAATGTACGCCCATGCTAACATCGCCTTCTTTTCGAGATGTTTATTTTTCAAAGGGGCGTTCTTAAATTCTAAAGCATAGTAATCTTTAACCGATTGGGAGAACCCACATTCTCCCAATCATTTTTTCCATAAAAGTTAGTTTTAATTAGACATTAGATTGCTTTTTCTTGTCAATATCTCGAATTCTTCTTTAAGTATCGAATTTTTATTGTTAAAAACACATTATTCTGCTTTATATCAAAATCCATAGGTTTAGCCTGAATAAATAAGAATTTACCTGTTACTATAAAATATACTCAACCTAAAAGGTACTATACCCAATGAAAGTGACTAATTTATAAAAATATTCTTAAAAAATCATAAAAAAACTTTCGTTAATAATAAAATACCGAATAATTCGTTTAAAGCATTTTAAATTAAGCAAATACATCATTGATTTATAATGTTTACAGATAATAATCAGAGTGATAGTATAGTACAGTAATTACAAACAAAATCTTTGCATTCCTTCAAATTTTTTATACTTTTCCGGTCCGTTGCATGTTGCCATTGCCTCGCAACCATATCATATGCAACAACTTAAGCTTAATCTCAGTTATATTTAGCTTATTCGTGCACCATAGCGGGCAAAGTATTTCAGCATTCTGAATATTGATCTTTTCAATTACAAAAGAAAACTATTAAATAATTAAATATTTTTTATGAAGGAAAAACATTACGATTATGTAATTATTGGAGGAGGCTCGGCAGGAAGTGTTCTGGCAAACCGCTTAAGCGCAAATCCAGACAACAAGGTACTGGTTCTGGAAGCAGGACGAAAAGACTACAGGCTTGATTTCAGGATCCACATGCCGGCAGCACTTACCTACCCGCTTTCCGGAAAGTTTTATAACTGGTATTACGAATCGGATCCGGAACCCCACATGAACAACAGGAGGATTTACCAGCCCAGGGGAAAAGTTCTCGGCGGGTCAAGCTGTGTTAACGGAATGATATACATCCGCGGTAACGCAATGGATTATAATAACTGGGCAAAAATGAAAGGACTGGAGAGCTGGAGCTACGCCCACTGCCTGCCCTATTTCAAGCGTCATGAATATCGTTTGATGGGAGCCGATCAGTACCAGGGTACCGGCGGACCTATGTACCTGACAACTCCCAAATGCGACAACCCGCTGTTCGATGCATTCTTTAAATCAGTACAGGAAGCAGGGTACCCGCTAACCGACGATGTTAACGGATACCAGCAGGAAGGTTTCGGGAAATTTGACGGAACCATTTACCGCAGTCGCCGATGGAATGCTGCCAGGGCATATGTGCATCCGGTAATCGATCGTGATAACCTGAAGGTGGTACTGAAAGCTACGGCTACAAAAATATTGTTTGATGGTAAAAAGGCTGTCGGGGTTGAATATAAAAAGGGTTTCAGCAGGCAGAAGGTATACGGAGGCGAAATAATTTGCTGCGGCGGGTCAATCAACTCACCCCAGTTGCTGCAGCTGTCGGGTATCGGAAATAGTGAAGAACTGTCCAAACTTGGCATTGACATGGTACATGACCTGCCAGGTGTCGGAGAAAATTTGGTAGACCACCTTGAACTTTACGTTCAGTGGGCCGCCAAAAAACCGGTCAGCCTTTACCCCTCGCTTAAATTTTACAACCAGCCCAAAATAGGATATCAATGGCTCTTCCATAAAAAAGGAGATGCGGCGAGTAACCATTTTGAGGCCGGCGGGTTCATCCGTAGCAACGAAAAGGTTGATTATCCGAACCTGCAGTTCCACTTCCTGCCGATTGCCATCAGGTACGACGGTTCGGCACCCGCTGCAGGCCATGGCTTCCAGCTACATGTAGGACCGATGAAGACCGATGTACGGGGCCGCATCAAGATCAAATCTGCCGATCCTTTCGAATACCCGAGCATCCTGTTCAACTACCTTTCAACTGAAAAAGAGCGCAAAGAATGGGTAGAAGCTATCAAATGTGCACGGAAACTGATCTATCAGCCGGCATTTGATGAGCTAAGAGGAGAAGAACTCGCACCCGGCAAAGATGTGCAGAGCGACGATGAGATACTCGATTTCGTTGCCAGGGAAGGCGAAAGTGCTTATCACCCAAGCTGTACCTGCAAAATGGGCTACGACGACATGGCGGTAGTTGATGCCGACCTTAAGGTGCATGGCGTTGAAAACCTGCGCATTGTTGATGCTTCAATAATGCCCGACATCACCAATGGTAATATTTATGCGCCTGTTATGATGATAGCCGAAAAAGCTGCAGATATTATTTTAGGCAACACACCACTGCAGCCCGAGAGGGTTCCGTATTTCATGCATAACAAAGAAACCGCTCCAAAATAAAATTTCTATGATAAAAAAGAGGATGTTTATAAACGGGAAATGGGTAGATTCCCTTTCGGGGAAAACGACGCAGATTATCGATCCCGGTAAAGGCGAAGTCGTGGCAGAGGTGCCTAAAGGTGACAGGGAAGATTGCAAAAAAGCCATTGCAGCAGCACGAGAAGCCTTTGAAAAGGGCGAATGGCCTGCTGCCACTGCCACTGAAAGAGGCCGGCTGGTGAGCAGGCTGGGCGACCTGGTTGAAAAACACCGGCAGGAACTGGCCGAACTGGAATCTATGGACACAGGCAAAACAGTAACAGAGAGCCTGTGGGATATGGATGATATTGCCGGCAT
>SKND01000236.1 GCA_007120695.1 Bacteroidales bacterium
CCCTCCCTTGGTGGCGGGGACAGCGTTCTTACGATATCGGCTAAGACAGGCCGGGGACTGAATGAGTTGAGAGAGCTACTTGTATCTGTTGTACAGCAGGAAAAGCCCGGAGAAAACGATGTAGTGGTAACCAGCCTCCGTCACTATGAAGCTCTGAAACATGCCCTGGATGCTGCACGGAGGGCCTCCACCGGACTGGATAACAATCTTCCCGGCGACCTGCTCTCAATGGACATAAGGGAGGTTCTCCATCACCTGGGCGAAATAACCGGCGAAATCACCACCGACGAAATCCTCGGCAACATCTTCAAAAACTTCTGTATCGGGAAGTGAAAACCGGGCTGCTATCTGATAAAGAATACCCCAAGGTGCAACAGATTTAAACAGGTTGTTTTATAAAGAAGCGACCTGGGGTCTGTTGACCGGGATTATGTCTTTGGGTGCACCATACTTCTTTTTCCAGGGAATGAGTTTCTTCCGTTCCGCGGGCGGTTCTGCAGCCTTGGCCGCTGAGGTGCAACCAGGGCCCCGTCACCTGTCAGAGGATAGTTATGACCTTTTACTTCTGATACTTTCTTCCCGATAAGTTTTTGAATATCCTTCATGTACTCCTTTTCTTCCGTATCACAAAACGCAATTGCCTTACCGGTTGCTCCGGCTCTTCCTGTGCGTCCGATCCGGTGTACGTAAGACTCTGCAATGTTAGGCAGGTCATAATTAACTACGTGGGTAAGATCGTCAATATCAATTCCCCTGGCAGCTATATCCGTTGCCACGAGAACACGTGTGCGATGCGATTTAAAAGCAGCCAGTGCTGCCTGTCTTGCATTTTGCGACTTGTTGCCATGAATGGCCTGTGATTTGATACCTGATTTGGTAAGGTCGCGTGCAACCTTGTCGGCCCCGTGTTTGGTGCGGGTGAACACCAGTACTCTTTGTATTGCCCTGTCGTTCAAAATATCTTTTAACAAGTGCCTTTTATTTTTCTTGTCTACAAAATAGACAACCTGGTCGATTGAATCAACTGTACTTGAAACCGGCGTCACCTGAACCCTTGAAGGATTTACAAGTATCGTATCAGAAAGTTTAATTATGGCATTGGGCATTGTGGCAGAAAAAAACAATGATTGCCTTCTTTTTGGCAATAGTGCTATAACTTTCCTGACATCATGCACAAATCCCATGTCCAGCATCCTGTCAGCTTCATCAAGCACAAAAAACTCAATATTGCCAAGGTCGATATGGCGCTGGTTGATAAGATCCAGCAGCCTTCCAGGCGTGGCAATCAGCACATCAACTCCTGAATTTAACTCTCTCACCTGATCGTGCTGGCTAACGCCGCCAAATATCACCCTGTACCTGAGACTGGTATTTCTTCCGTAGGTCCTGAAGCTCTCTCCTATCTGGATTGCCAGTTCCCTGGTAGGTGTCAGAATAAGGCTTCTTATGGGGCGTTTACCGCGAAACGGCTTACCTGCTTCACACATAAGCTGAATGATGGGAATAGCAAAGGCTGCCGTTTTACCGGTACCTGTCTGCGCACTGCCAAGAACATCTTTTCTGTTCAGAATTAACGGTATTGCTTTGGATTGAACTGGTGTAGGTATAGTATATCCCTCGGTTTTCAGAGCCCCGAGTATAGGCTCAATTAAATTTAGATCCTGAAATGTCATTATGATTAATATAATAGAATTGTGACCGGTAATTCATTGTAAAGTAACCCCATCACCGGTCATACGGAAAGGGATTCCAGGCAAATGTTCATCGCCTTTGTTTTGGATAAATCTTATTGGTTGGGGGATTATAAACAAACTGAGGCATTAACAAACAAGAGTGCAAATATACACTAATTTTTGCAAATTAAATATCTCACAGGCAAGATGAATAAAATAGTGTTCGAATACAATCCCTGCCTGTTATTGCCGGCGATACAACCAACTGTATAAACCGGGATAAATTTTGCATGCTACGCATATACCGAATGCTGCTTCCAGAAATGAAAATAATCCGAGTATTCCGGCCAGAACATAAGCCAGCATGCTTACATCCAGAAAAACAGCTACGATAATAATGCTGCTCATGACAAGACCCATCCTGGCCGCGAATATTTTCGGACCGGCATTAATGAGAGATTCATTAATTGAAAAGTACTTAATTATTCCTTTCGACGAAAGTCCTATAAGGCTGTAATGTGACAGGTCGGTCGATCTCATCAGGAAATCAATTAAAAGAAATGCCATTGGTATTACACTCTGGGTTAATCCAAACACTACAATCAATAAAACGGAAAAAGCCGCATTAAAACGGGCAACCCGTTCATTAATAAGCTTGTCAGATATCGGGCATATTACGTATGTCTTCATCATTTGCAATTTTAATATTCCACTGTAAAGATATATATATTTACATTAGTTGTAATAATATACCAGACCTGACAATTGAACAAGTAATTGTAAGAGATACGGCAACTTTTGGCCAACAGAGGATTTAGCCGGGAGAACCTGTCAATTTATTTTAATAATTTTTAATATCTTGCATATGATTATTATTCCACGCAATAATTTTTTGTGTTAACGGTAAACAATAGAATTCTGATAATAACAACAAAAAACTCTAAGAATGATCAAAATGGGTAAAAAATCACTATTAGTAATTATGCTGACCACAGTTTCAGCTATGGCAATGTTTGCCAAAACTCCATCAGATGAGGAGCAGATAAAAAGGGTCATCAACGAGGCTTATATTGACGGGATCCAGAACTGGGGAGACCCTGAAGTTATCAGGCAGGGTTTTGTTCCTGAATTTGTGATGCTAATGCTTGTTGACAATGAGATCAGGGAATTACCACTGGAAACATGGATAGAAAACGGTCAGAAACAGAGAGAAGCAAATCCGGAGGGACCACCTCACCCTGCCAGTGTAAAATATCTTGATATTGATGTAACAGGTACTGCTGCCATTGTAAAACTGGAGCTCTACAGGCAGGGCCAGAAACAGTTTACTGATTACCTGGCGCTTTACAGGTTTGCTGAGGGCTGGAAGATAGCAGGCAAGACATTTTACAGGCACTAGAATCCAGTCAGTGAACTCTGGGAGGAGGCTATTTCACATTGGCCCTGATAGCCCATTCCTCCCACATACGCGACATTTCCCCTGCCCTTTCGGGGAATTGATCGGCAAGGTTATTAAGCTCGGTACGGTCATTTTCCAGGTCATACAATTTCCAGTTCCCTTCATCAGAAACAAGCTTCCATTTACCCTCTCTGACTGCCCGGTAACCCAGGTGTTCCCAGAACAGGGCATCATGCTCCTTTTGGGGTTCTCCGCGGAAAACAGGAAACAGGCTGATCCCTTCAAGGGGGGCGAGCATGTTTCCGTCAAGATTTTCAGGATATGTACCTCCTGCAAGATCAATGAAAGTCGGCATAAAATCGATTATATGACCTACATGCCCTGAAATTTGACCATGCTCTATGACTTCGGGCCAGTGAGCGATCATCGGGGTGGCAATACCACCTTCATGCATCCATCTTTTATACCTGCGGTAAGGAGTATTCCCGGCATTTGCCCACCCCTGCCCGTAAGAGGCATAGGTGTCCGGTCCGCCCGGATAAATATCGGGGGTGGTACCGCCATATTCAAAATAGCCGTGACGTGTATCCTGACCCTGTATCACCTCATTGCTGGCTCCGTTGTCTGATAAAAAAATGACCAGGGTGTTATCAAGCAACCCGTGTCTCTCCAGTGCCCTGATAACCCTGCCAACGCCAAGATCCATGCTGTATACCTGGGCTGCATAAACTGCCATTCTGTGAGCCTCCCAATCTTTGTGCTCAGTGTCTTCCCAGGCCGGAACATTGGGGTCTCGGGGACTAAGGGGCCAGTTTTCATCAACAATGCCCATTTCAATCATCCTTTCATAGCGCTCTTCCCGCAGCCGGTCCCATCCAATATCATAGATATCCCTGAATTTTTCAATATGCTCAGGTCTTGCATGCAGCGGCCAGTGAGGTGCAACATGCGATATATACAATAAAAACGGACTCTCCCTTTCGGCTCCTTCAATAAACCTTACTGCCTGATGACTAATGGCATCTGTATAATAAAAGTCCTCCCGGGGTTCAATAAAATCATTATCCCGCATCAGGCTGACCGGAGTAAAAAAGCTTCCTGCACCTGCCAGGGTGCCAAAAAACTTGTCAAAACCTCGCTGTAAAGGCCAGCTTTCACGATGCAGGGTTGGTTCCGGATCATTATAGTCGTAGTGAGTAACATGCCATTTCCCGCTCATGAAGGTCTGGTATCCTTCCCGGCTAAGCACCTCGGCAAATGTTGCACACGATTCATTCAGCCTCCCGCGGTACCCGGGTCTTTCTGAGGGTGAGACCATCGCTCCTACACCAGCCTGGTGGGCATATAGTCCTGTTAGCAGGGAAGCCCTGGTGGGACAGCACCTGCCACCGTTGTAAAACTGTGTGAAACGCATTCCGTTCTCTGCCAGCCGGTCAATATTCGGGGTAGGGATCTCTCCCCCGAAACTGCCGATATCACTGTATCCCATATCATCGGCCATAATTACAATAATATTCGGCCTTGGTGCATCTTCTGCCGGTTCAGAACCGCAACCCGATAAAAAAACTGCTGTAAGCCCAATGCCAGTCTGGCAGTACCACCCGTAGTTCTTTAGATAAAAACGTGATTTCTTCATATTTTTTTCAATAAGCAGGATCCATTCAGTAAGGATTATCAATATTTCCGGAGCATTCAGGGTCAGTTAAATAGATCCCGCACCACTTAACTTACCGGGTTACAAATTCCTCCCAGTCGGCGAACTCCTCCTCTTTCATCACCTTGGGAACCTTCGCCTGTCCCCCTTTTTGCTTCTTTGCTTCCACCCAGTTTAAGAACTTCTCTATGGGAATAACGCGCACCTCAACACTTTTTACTGCTTTTGTCCGGGTCTTCTCATAATTTTTGTTGATCTCTTTTAAATTGTTATCAAGTTGCACGGCCAGATCCTTTTCGTTAAATTCCCGCATATTGGTGCACCCTAAATACCAACGGTGAATATAGTCATTTCCCGTCTTAATGGCACTAACAGTAAACTCCTTTATGTTCATGTCATTGTCCGCAACCAGCTTCTCAACTCCCTTTATCATCTGGATTTCAGAAAGCTGAGATCCAACAACATTCAAAAAGTACTTCGTGCGTCCGGTTATCTTTATTTCCACCTTCTCCTTACTGGTAAACTTAATGGTATCTCCTATCATGTACCGCCAGGCACCGGATACCGTACTGATTATAAGTATATAATCAACATTCTCTTCAACTTCCCCGATGGTAAGAGACAGTGCCCCTTCTCTCACTGACCCGTCATCATTTATATTTTCCGGCTTGAGTGGGACAAACTCAAAATATATCCCGTTATCGGTGAGCAATGTCATCGAATCAGAGTCTTTGCTGAGCTGTGTGGCAATATAACCCTCAGAGGCAAGATACGTATCAAGCACAATGATGGGTCGGCCCAGAATATCCCGGAAGCTTTTTCTGTATGGTTCAAAACTCACCCCTCCCGAGGTGTAGACTTCAAGGTTGGGCCATATCTCATGGATATTTTTCACCTTGTTGTATTCTATCACCCTCTTCAGCATCAGTTCAATCCATGAAGGTATTCCCGACAATCCGCCGATATCCCATTCCGGGGCTTTTTTTGCAATTTCCAGAACCCTCTCGTCCCAGTCCTCTATGGCCGATATCTCCGGTCCCGGCTTATAGAAGAGTTTGAACCAGAAAGGTATATTGTAAGCAGATATGCCGCTGATTTCTCCCTCCAGGTGATTCCGGACCTTTCTCAGATGAGTGCTGCTGCCAAGCATAAGGACCTCCTTTTCAAAAAATGAAGGATCCATATCAAATTCAGCCATGGCGAGAAACTGCTTTATCCCGGCATTTCTTATTGAAACCAGCATTTCATCCGTAACGGGAATTGATTTTGAATGGCTTGTGGTACCGCTGCTTATAGCAAAAAATTCCGGCCTGCCCGGCCATGTTACATCCGGCTTGCCTTCATACACATCTTTCCACCACTCCCGATACATCCTGTCGTAGCTGAAAAAGGGAACACTGGCTGCAAAAGCCTTCACCGGGTCTTTCTGATCAAGGATATCCCTGAACCTGTAAGCCTTGCCAAATGATGTATCACTGGCCTCATCAAGCAATTGTTCCAGCACCCTTTTCTGAGCAATAACAGGGTCAGGTTCATCAATAAATGTATGGGAAATCTCAACCGCTTTCTTAATTATTTCACCAATAATTGCCATAAACCGAAATCGAATTACTTAATTGTAATAAACCTTTCTTTATAATGCAAAATTGATAAAAAACAGTGACCTGGTAAAGCCTTATTTCATTTATTCCGTCATCAGGAGTAATTCCGTTTTCAGAGCCAGTGAAAAACAAGAAAGAAAATCCCCGGCTGGCAAGCGCTAAAGGAGATCATAATTTTTATTTAAAAAGACAAGTTAAATCTTTAAACCGGAAAATAAAAAATAAAAGTCAAAATTACCGGGGTTTCAATGTCCGGATCTGTTCAAGGGCAAGCGACAAGTCTTTTACCGGCAGGTTGCAGCGCCCCATGGTGCAGACATATAACCAGGTCTCTCCCTCATTGTACCTTTCGGCGAAAAGGGGAATATCCCGGTTGTCATTTTCCAGGGCGGCTATCTTAATTCCAGGCATGAACAACGCATTTATTTTTAATGCATTTTGAATGGCTTCCGGGCCTGTAATGACAACTGTGTTAAAACCGTAGGCATAATGAAGCATAAGGCGGGCCCAGTTGGTATAGCTGATGCTGTTACTGACCAGATGATTTTTAATATCGGTCAGCATCTGCTCGCTGCGCCCTGACCAGCCTGCATTTTCAAAATAGCTGGCAAGGTAAAACAGGTTGAGTGCCATAACACTGTTGGATGAGGGGATAACATTATCCGGCAGCTCGTAAAACGGGGCCTTAAGTCTCTCGCCATTAACCGGTGAAAAGGAGAACAGGCTGGTGCCTTCAGAGGAGAAATTCTCCATCACATAGCCTGCAAGAACTTTTGCTTTCAGTAAATACCGGGGTTCAGAGGTGACCTCAAAAAGTCTTATAAGCGCCTGCACAAAAAGGGCGTAATCTTCTAAAAAACCCTCAACCGAAGGCTCTTCCCCGTTAAGGATCCTGTATATTTTACCTTTCGAAGAAACAGAATGCTCTATTATAAAGTCTGCGGCCCGTCTTGCCATTTCAATAAACGAATCGTCGCCGAAAGCTGCATATGCTTCTGCCAAACCATTGATCATCAGTCCGTTCCACGAAATAACAACCTTGTTGTCAAGTCCCGGTCGTACCCGCCCTGCGCGTGCTTCAAGCAGCTTACTGTTGGCGTCGCGGACTCTCTCCCTGAGCTTCTCCTCTGAAATTCCTTTGGATGAAGCAAAATCAGCATCAGGCCGGTTTCTGAGCAGAATGTTGTTCCCGTCCTCCCAGTATCCCTTTTTGCCGACCTGGTAATACTCCCTGATAAGCGAAGCATCATCACCAAGCAACTTGTCAATGTCATTCGCGTTCCATACATAGAATTTACCCTCCTCCCCTTCGCTGTCGGCGTCGAGTGCTGCGTAAAAGGTCCCGTGCGGAGAGGTGAGCTCCCTTTCGATAAATTCTGTAGTCTGGTAAACAACATCCCTGAAAAGAGGCTTTTTTAGTGTTTTCCATGCATTTGAATAGACAGAGACCAGTTGTCCGTTATCATAAAGCATTTTTTCAAAATGGGGCACCTTCCATTTATCATCTGTCGAATACCTGGCAAAGCCACCGCCAACCTGATCGTATATTCCTCCCATGGCCATCTTTTCAAGGCTCAGCTCCGTCTGCTCCAGGGCTTGCTTTTCGCCGCTATGGTAATGATAATGCAAAAGAAACTCAAGGTTTACGGGTAGAGGAAACTTGGGAGCACGCAGTGTGCCTCCCTCCTCGGTATCCATGCTATCCATCACATTACCAAACACCCTGACCGCATCTGATTCATCAAATGACTCTTTCGTTTTGGAAAGTTCAATAAAGTTTGACGAGGCTATTCCCCTGGTTAACTGTTCAGCCTGACCGGCCAGTTCGTTTCTGCGGTCTCTGAACAGTTCAGAGACCTGCAAAAGAACACTTTTCCACTGCTCCCTTGTAAAATATGTTCCACCCCAAATTGGCCTTGTATCAGGCAGTGCAAAACAATTAAGAGGCCATCCCCCCTGCCTGGTCAGCAATTGCACCGCGGTCATATACATATGGTCAATATCGGGGCGTTCTTCCCTGTCCACCTTTATGCATACAAAGTTCCGGTTCATTATCTCTGCTATCTCCTCATCCTCAAAGCTCTCCCTCTCCATCACATGACACCAGTGACATGCCGAATACCCTATACTTACGATAATTGGCTTGTCTTCGCTAATGGCTTTCTCAAGAGCCTCTGCACCCCATGCATACCAGTTGACCGGATTATATAGATGCTGCAGCAGGTACGGACTTGTTTGTCCCCGCAGCTGATTGGCTTTATGCATATACTTTTAGTTTTCTGTTATTTGTTTTATCTCTTTTCTGCACGACACATAAATTATTAACAAAAGCAATTTGCAATTGTTGACAATAGCATTTTAATAATGCAGTGCAGTACCTGCGGCACCGGTTTGTGCTATTCGGGCATTTGTTTTATCAGTCACCAGTAGTAACTGTTCACTAAAATGCATATTTTTACCACAACAAAATATGCAACATGATATGAAAAAGATATTAATTCTTTTAGCCCTTTCTCTTTATCTTACTATTGCCTGTTCACCGATACGGATTTACAGGGATATGCCGGAAGTTAAAGCCTGGGAAACAGAGATACTTAAATTTGAGGAACTTGACAAAAGTGAAACATACCCCGATAATTCGATACTCTTTGCAGGAAGTTCCAGCATAAGGCTCTGGTCAACTATTGATAATGACCTGTCTCCCTACCCGGTAATCCAGAGGGGCTACGGAGGTGCGAAATTAAGCGATTTTGCCGTTTATACAGAGAGGATAATCTGGCCTCATAAAAACATTGACGGTATAGTCCTTTTTATTGCGAATGATATTTCCGGTCATGAAACAGATAAATCGCCGGAAGAGGTGTTGAAACTTTTCAAATATGTAGTTAAAACAATAAGAAAAGAGCTCCCTGAGACTCCGGTATTCTGGGTCGGCATCACTCCTACCGAGTTACGATGGGAGGCATGGCCGCAGATCAGGGAGGCAAATAACCTGATAAGAGATTACACTATAAAAAACAGCGACCTCTATTTCATTGCTACTGAAAGGAGTTTCATCAATGAAGATGGCAAACCAAGGCCTGAGCTGTTCCTCTCTGACAAACTGCACCTTAACGACGAAGGCTACAGGGTATGGACAGAACTTATAAGATATGACCTTGACAGGGTGCTGAAATAGCAAAACCCTTAATAGCATTGTTTTTAAGTATCATTAATCTGTGAACTAAGATAACAGTAAAATTGAGTTAACAGGAAACTATTTCAAAACAAGTCCGGGTTTAAGAACCTGTCTTTTTGTTTATTACTTTTAAAATCAATCAATTATTATTTATGATGAAAAAACTACTCCCCCTTGCCTTTTTATTTTTCCTTACCGGCTGTGCCGAACTGAGGCAGATAGCAGAACAGATGGAGTCTCCCGGACCTCTATCCAACCAGGAAGTAATAAACGGGCTGAAACAGGCACTTACCATTGGTGCAGACTCTGCAGCAACTCAGCTTTCATCTGTTAACGGGTATTACCGGGATGAACTGGTCAGGATTGTGCTGCCGCCGGAAGCTCAGGTAATAACCGATAACCTCTCTTTGCTGCCTGGCGGAGAGAAGATGGTTGAAGATATTATCCTGCGTATCAACAGAGCTGCAGAGGATGCCGCCAGGGAGGCAGCCCCTGTATTTGCCAGGGCCGTTACGGGCATGACCATACACGATGGTTTTGCCATTCTCAGGGGTGAGAAGGATGCTGCAACGCAATACCTCCGGAGCCGTACATGGAACGAACTCTACAATCTGTACCAGCCACGCATACAGTCATCAATTGACAAACCAATTGCTGGTAACATCTCGACAGGTGAATCATGGAATACACTAACAGGCCAATGGAACAGGCTGGCAAACTCAACTGTGGGCCGTTTATCGGACCTTGAGCCAGTTGACACCCAACTGGACCGCTATCTTACCGAAAGGGCGCTGGATGGCCTGTTTTTGAAACTTGCACAGGAAGAAGAAAAGATCAGGACAAATCCCGCAGCAAGAGTTACTGAACTGCTGAGAAGGGTTTTCGGACAACCCTGAAAATATTTACAACATTAAAAAAAAAACAGTATTGTTTTCCCCCTTGCTGATAAATGTAAAAGCAATGTTAAACGTAATGGAAGAATTACCTTCAACAACGTGGTATAATTTTTTAAACAACGTGATAGAATTTTACAGTAATTCAGAAAAAAAGTGCCACCTTTTAGAGGTGACACTTTTTACCTAAACCAAACACACCTAAAAAAACTTATGCCTTTCAGGCCCGGTCTCTTTCAAAAACAGAAAAGAGATTATATTAATCAACACTAACTTTTAATATCCCGGGTTTTGACCGTAATCGTTTGATGTCCTTATAAGCTGATTGGCAGGGATCGGTCGCAGGACATGGATGTCGCGGATATTGTCAGCCCCTTCGTCGGGATTGTATTTCCGGACTCTTTCCAATAGCTTGCCGGTCCTTTTAAGGTCCTTCCATCTGCTATATTCGCCAAACAACTCCCTTGATCTCTCATCAAGAATAAAGTCTATATCCACATCAGCAGCTGTGATCTCCATTTCACTTTCCATTCCGGGATGAGCGGCTCTTCTCCTTAGAGTATTGATATACTCAACAGCAGCAGTGCCATTGCCATCTCTCATATACATCGCTTCAGCAGCAACCAGGTAGGTTTTGGAAAGCTTATACACGATGAAATTGCGGGATCCATTCGCTTCATTGACCGATGGGCGTTTATTGTCATCAAATTTCCATGGATTCGGAAATATATTTCTCTCCCTGTACCACGGATCATCCATATTGTCATGATGCCAGGTAAATATATTCACTCCCGGAAGGCGGCCCTTTATTGCATCCACATCAGCCTGCGTCAGATACTTGTCTGTGACCCAGATTGCAGTATCACCAACTGAAGCACCTTCGGGAATATTCTGGGTTGTATTGTAATACCAGACAGACTGGAAGTTTTTTTCAAATCTTGAATCCACATCAAGAGGCCTGAAGTTTTCAAGCAGCCAGGGAGTCGGATTAACCCTTATCCAGGGCCGCCCATAACCATGGCCAAGCGCACGGTTCAGTCCGTCGTTATATACTTCATACCACGGCCTGAAATACAGATGTGAATTGTTTCCCGGCCACAGAAGCGGGTCTTCACTATATTGAACTGCCCAGATAACTTCATCATTTTGTTCATTATCATGGTTCCATACTTCTGTCAGGTCATCATAAAGTGCAAAGCCGTAATTATTAATTACACCTGTAGCCAGCTCTGCAGCCCTGCTGAAGTCGTTACTTTGGGCAAAATCGGTATAGCCCCTGGTAAGTAAAACCTCGGCCAGCATATTTTCAGCTGCGGGCCTGGTTATACGGCCAAACTCACCCTGTACAACCGGCAGATGGGCTATTGCAAATTCCAGGTCTTCGATAATTGCATTGTAGATAACATCTTCAGATGTACGGTTGGCTTCAGTTTCAACACCAACTGTCTCTTCAAGTGTTAAATGAACAGGACCAAAATGCTGAACCAGGATGAAATAGTAATGAGCCCTTAAAAAACGGACCTCTCCCAATCCCGGGTTTTTTTGTGCCGGGGTCATGTCAGAATCTTCTGCACGGGTAATTACAGCATTACAGGCATTTATGCCAAGGTAAAAATTCTGCCATAGATGCCAGAAAGGCGAGGCCTCTGCATTTAACCCGGCCTCATACTTATTCATGTAATGGAAACCTCCATGCCCCCCGTTAGTGAATTCGTCCGTACCAAATACGGTAAGGTTATGGCCATGTTCACCATTGCCGTAATAATTCCTCAACCTTTGATATGAAGCATTAACACCAGCCTTAAATCCCTCGGGTGTATTAAGATATTCACCTGTAACGCCTGATACAACCACCTCATCAAGAACATCCTGGCAGGAAAAAATTGTCAGTGAGGCTGAGATGAGAATTATGATAAGATATTTTATTTTTTTCATCTTTTTCACTTTTTTAATTTTCTAAAAATCAATATTTACCCCAAGTGAATACATACGGGTACTTGGTGTGTCGCTGGATACAGTTCCGCCATACACCTCAGGATCAAGATTATCGGCAAGATGTGAGAATATAAAAGGAGTATCTGCATTCACATAAACTTTCATGGACCTTGCCCCGATTCTTGACAGCACACTTTGCGGCAG
>SKND01000107.1 GCA_007120695.1 Bacteroidales bacterium
CAGGCAAGAGTCACCGCCCTGTACATGGCCCCGCTGTCAATGTATGTATATTCCATCCGGGCGGCAATCGCCTTCGCAAAGGTGCTTTTACCGCAGGAGGAGTGGCCGTCTATGGCTATTACGAGTTTTTTTGCAGTCATTCAGAATGTAAAAGTAATCAATTTTTTTCACGGTTTCCCGGTGCCAGGGGGATTACCTGCCGTAGAGGGAGGAGAGGTTGGTGCTGACCGAGAAGTGGCTTGATGAGCCCGCCAGGTGGTAGCGAGCCTGTCCGAATCCCAGCCTGAAACGGTTGACTTTCACGCCGAAGCCCCAGGAGAAGCCGACTGTCGATACCCGCTCTTGTATCCTGAGCTCATGACGGCGAAGGTTGTTGTAACCGGCCTGGACGGAGAAATTCTGCATTGGAATGAACTCCACCCCGATAATGAAGTGTCGTGCCATCTCATTTATAAATTTTTCAGCTTTCGCCGAAAAGGAGGCATCCTGTTCTGCCTGGTCATGGCCGGAATATTTTGGGGTGTTCAGTCTGAAATCCTGGAGGTGCTGGTAAACGGCCGAGAAGCGGAATGGTGCATGTTCAAGCTGTTTGGTTACACCCAGCTGGATCTCAAAGGGGAGAGGCTCCCTGTCTCCGCCGGAGTACCAGGTAGTTAGCTGGGTGCCGAGGTTTTTCATTACCAGTGAAGCCGACAGCAGTCTTGCCGGATCATGATAGTTGATTCCGGCATCGAGCGCTATGCCGGCCGACCGGTATTGCTCGAAAGAGGAGTTTATCAATTTCAGGGTGGTGCCGACGCTGAAAAGGCTGTCGACCGGCATGGCCCATGAAAGGTTCAAAGAGTTTTCAGCAGCGGTAAAATCGCCTGTAATTACTCCGGCAGGGTCGGCCGCAGTAAAAGTGCCGTAATTTATATAGTGGATCCCGGCGGCAAAGCTCCCAAAGCGCTCGTGATGGAAGCCGTATGAGGCGTAACCGAAATTGATGCCGGTAAAATAGTTAACGTAATTCAATACCAGGTGGTTGTGCATGGTGCTGTCGAGAATGGCGGGATTGTGGAACACCAGGTTCAGGTCTCCGTCACGAAGCGATATGTTTTTCCCGCCCAGGGAGGCGACCCTTGCCGAATTGGTGAGGTTCAGAAACTCCCAGGTGTTAAGGCCTCCGGCCTGGGCGCTTACCTCAGTGGCGACGGTGGCTTTGCTGGCGGTAAGAATAACAAGTACCCAAAACAGGTTTTTAATTGCCGGGCGCATCAGATCGTATCTTCGTTTGACTTTTTACAGAATGTAAAGATAACAAAACAAAGTTTTTACCATCCTGCCAGGATGTTTTGAAAGCATTATTTGGTGATCAGTTGATCAATATCAACTTACCCTTACGGAAAACGGATATAAATGTTAACCCGCCGGAGACCAATAAAAAGAAATGTGCACAGACACAATTTAACCGGCAGACTGCAAGTGTTAAAAAAACTTGGTAAACGGTAGTATGAGAACTGTTTTTTTCATACTTTTACACATTACAACTGTTAACCTTAAATTACCTAACAAACAATAAAATTTTAAAATTATGAAGAGGATCACTTATTTATTAGGATTTTTATTTCTTGCCGGTATAATGACGGCCGGTCTAGTATCCTGTGAAGTCGCACAGGAGGATAAATTTATCGGGATACAACTCTGGTCAGTACGTGGCGATATGCAGGCCGACCCGGAAGGGACTCTGCAGCAACTTGGTGAAATGGGCTACAGCTTTATCGAATCTGCCGATTACAGGAACGGACAGTTTTACGGAATGGCTCCTGCAGATTTCAGGGCGCTGGTTGAGGCAAACGGGATGGAGTTCCTGTCTACCCATGTTTACCGTCCTCTTCCCCAGGAAGAAGATCAGTGGGATGAAACCATGGAATGGTGGGATGAAGCGCTGGATGCACATGTTGCAGCCGGGGTGCCATACTGTGTAGTTCCTACTATGGACCGCTCGGCTTTTGAGAGCATCGAGAATCTTGATAAATGGGTCAACTACTTCAATGAGATAGGCAGGCTTGCACAGAATAAGGGGGTTAGATTCGGTTTCCACAACCATGCCATTGAGTTTACAGAAGTAGAAGATGTTGTGGCATATGACTATATGCTCGAGAATACAGATCCTGAACTGGTCTTCTTCCAGCTTGATTTGTACTGGATTGATCAGGGCGGAAAAGATGCAATAGACTATTTCCGCAGATATCCGGGTCGTTTTCTTATGTATCACGTAAAGGACCATGAAGAGATTGGCGCAAGCGGGACAATGGATTTCAGACCTGCATTTGAAAATGCTGAACTTGCCGGCATGAAATATCATATTGTTGAGGTTGAGCAGTACAATTACGAGCCTATTGAAAGTGTAAGAATCAGTCTTGAGTATCTGCAGAATGCAGATTATGTTTTGCCTGATTACAGATAGATTATAAAAGGCAGGCCATTGTTCTGCCTCTGTTATGAGCCGGTCAATGCAGCAGTGCTGCATGGCCGGCTTTTTTTTCAGGGTGCACCATGCATGGCCGGCAGCGCTGTGATACAGGAGGATGACCTCTTTCCATTATGAATAAGTCAATGGTTTTGCCGGGTCATATCTTATTTATAACTTGCCGGAAATTCACGTTAAAAAACCTTTCAAAACTCCTTTATAATGGACAAATCCATATTCTCTTCATTTACCGGGTATTTCAACTATAATTATTATCAGACCAGGAAATGGGGCATGCTTGTAACCGTTATCATGGTATGGGGACTCCTTTCATGCGGAATGGTTAATGATCCTGAAGCTGCAGGTAAAGAACTATTTGATAATGACAACCTGGTTGCCTGGTGCATAGTGCCGTTTGATGCGATGGAAAGATCTCCAAAGGAGAGGGCAGCGATGCTGGAGGATCTTGGGTTTACAAAAATGGCATGGGACTGGAGGATGGAGCATATTGAGACTCTGCCTGAGGAGATTGAATCACTTCAAAGGCACGGCATTGAACTTGCTGCAGTTTGGTTATGGCTGGACAGGCATGCATCACAAGGATTACAGCCTCATCATCATCAGATTTTTGATGCTGTGGGGGAGAGCGGACTTGAAACAACTTACTGGGTTAGTTTTGGAAATGATTTTTTTGAAGGATTAACCTGCGATGAAAAAGTTGAAAATGCAGCAAATGCAATTTCATTGGTGCATGACAGGGTCAGAGGCGACAGGGGGAGGATAGCACTTTATAATCACATGGACTGGTTCGGGGAACCTGAAAACCAGATCTGTATAATTGAAAAACTTGGCAGGGACAGCATAGGGATCGTATACAATTTTCACCATGCCCACCACCAGGTTGAAGATTTTCCCCGACTTCTTGAAATGATGATGCCGTACCTTTATACTGTAAATCTAAACGGGATGAGAATTGACGGTCCCAAGATACTCGACCTGGGCAGTGGTGACCTGGAGGCAGGGATGATCAGAACCCTTGCTGAATCAGGGTTTAAAGGAACCATAGGCATTCTTGGCCATACAGAGGGTGAGGATATAGAGAAGGTTTTGTTGAGAAATTTAGTGGGACTGGAACGGATCAGGGAGCAATTATGAGTGGTGCAATCAGTCCTGTCAAATAACAGGTGGTTTTCTCTTTATTTTTCTGGAAATTCTGTATAATTTAGCCGGTCAAAACAAGGTTCAGGTATGGTGGATAATACAGATATTCTTATAAAAATCCGGAAGATTGTTCGGTCCATTAACCTGGAGTCGAAAAAGATACTGAAAGATTACGGGGTCAGCATACCCCAGGTCCTCTGTTTGAATTATCTTAAAAACTCTCCTGACTTCAAAGCTACCCAGAAGGAGATCTCCGAATTTATGAACCTTAATCCCAGTACCGTAACCGGAATCATTAACCGCCTGGAGATTAAGGGCTATATTGCACGACTGCCAAAGAAGGATGACAGACGGAAAACTTTCATTATCCTTACATCAAAATCATCTTCGCTACTCGATAAAATACCTCCCCTGATGCACGAAAGGTTATCTGAAAACCTGAAAGAGATTTCACCGGGCGATGCCGGGAAGATTGGAAGTGCACTGGATTTGCTTATTAACTACCTTGATATTGGAAATATTGATGCAAGTCCTGTTATAACCTTTGAAGATGAGATAATTGACGAACAAAGATAATTAGAGTCCGTCTATAAAGACAGTGTCTGAATCAGTATTTTAGTGGGCTGGCTTGTTAAAATAGTTTGTGCAGAAACTAATACAATGTTTATTTGCCCTGCTTTTAATCACATTCCAGTTGAGCATACAGGATCAAAGTTGTTCTGAATCTATGTATGTGGCATATATTCAGGCAATAAAACTGAAATTCGTCGCCTGTTGATCAGGGGTGCGAAAAGCTCGCCTGGTCATAATTATTTGCATTCCTCTCTGAAATTTTGTAATTTTGTCGTGCAGAAACCAACAAGGCTGATACTTTTCACTTTTAAGCCTTTGTAAGAATACTATAAAACAATAAATTTATGCTCAATTTTAAGATTTTTAATTCTTCCAATTCAATCACCGACCAGGAAAGATCTGATATAATCGATTTTCTCCACACTCATCTTGATCAGTTTCGTGACACAAAGGAGGCAATAGGCAAGTGTATTGCCTATGCAATGAGTGAATCTCCCGGCCCGGGCGGGTTTGTGTTGCAGGGTAAGATGGACAATGAAATTGCAGGGGTTGTGGTAATTAACAAGACCGGTATGGAAGGTTACATACCGGAGAACATACTTGTTTATATAGCAGTTGACCAGAAGTTCAGAGGCAAAGGTTACGGCAAGGAGCTTATGCTTAAGGCAATTGATCTGGCTGAGGGGAGTGTCAAATTGCACGTTGAGCATGATAATCCCGCCAGGTTCCTTTACCAGAAACTTGGGTTTACAAACAAATATATGGAGATGAGGCTTATTAAGTAGGCCTGAAAAATAACTTTATGGTAGTATATGGGCATAACGCCGCATCGTGAATTGCTGGTAAACCTTAGACGAGAACTGCACAGATTTCCAGAAAGATCAGGGGAAGAAAAGAAGACTTCTCAAAGAATATCAGAGTTTCTGAAAGAAACCGCACCGGATGAATTAATTGCGAATATCGGCGGGAACGGAATAGCTGCCCGGTACAGGGGAAGTTTACCGGGACCACGTGTGATGGTCCGCGCCGAACTGGATGCATTGCCGATACATGAGACAAATAGTTTTGATTACAGGTCATCTGTTCCGGGAGTGGCACATATGTGTGGACATGACGGTCACATGGCTATTGCTGCGGGAGTGGCAAAAGAATTTTCAGATGCCGGACCGGTGAAGGGAGAATTGGTAGTTCTTTTTCAACCGTCAGAGGAAAACGGAAGCGGGGCGAATGAAGTGATAAATGATCCTAAGTTTGATTCTATTCAACCTGATTATATAATTGCTCTTCACAATCTTCCCGGAGTTAACAGGAATGAGGTTATTTTAAGGGACGGGGTGTTTGCAATGGCATCGGTTGGAATGATCATAGAGCTTCACGGGAAAACTTCACATGCAGCTGAACCGGAAAACGGGATCAATCCCTCAGGGGCTGTTTCACATATTCTCAGTGAACTGCCACTTTTGGCAAAGGGGGATGAGTTCAGGCATTTTACACTTGCTACCATAATTCACACGCAAATTGGAGAAATTGCCTTTGGTACAAGTCCGGGATACGCTGTCATTATGTCAACCCTCAGGGCTTATGACAACACCGAGATGAAACGGCTTACCGGTAAAGCTGAAAAAATGGTCAGAGAAATTGCTGCATCTGAGAACCTTGAAGTATCGGTAAAGTGGACTGAGAATTTTCCGGCTACAGTAAATGATCCGTTGCTTAACAGAATAGTTGAAAAGGCAGGATCTGCGGCAGGGATAAAGGTCAGTTATATTGAAGATGCTTTCCGTTGGTCAGAAGACTTCGGCTGGTTTACAGGGAAATACAAGGGAGTGCTTTTCGGACTTGGAGCCGGCAGGCAGCATCCGGAGTTGCATAATCCTGATTATGATTTTCCGGATGAAATACTTGAAACCGGGATAGAGATAATTGCATTGGCATGCCGGGAACTTTTCAAAACATAGAAAATGGCAGATACATCAGTAATTGAAATTAGTAAAAGTGCTATAAAGGGAAATATAGGATTTCTGCGCAGGCAACTTGGAGACAAAGTTTTGTTCTCATCTGTGGTAAAATCAAATGCCTATGGACACGGGATAGGGTCATTTGTCCCGATAGCTGAAGAAGCAGGGATCGACCACTTTTCAGTATTCAGTTCATGCGAGGCAAGAGAATTGATGAAAGTGAAGGCGCCCGCTTCTCGTATAATGATAATGGGATGGATGGGAGATGATGATATTTTATGGGCAGTGGAGAATGAGGTTGAGTTCTTTGTTTTTGACACCATCAGGCTCAGAAAAGTCATAGAGCTGGCCCGTGGTGCGGGGAAGCCGGCATTGATACACATTGAAATGGAAACCGGGATGAACAGGACAGGAATGAAGCCCAGGGAGTTTAAGCTTGCGGCAGCCCTGATCAGGAATAATCCCGGAACATTTCAGCTCAAAGGACTTTGCACTCATCTTGCCGGAGCAGAAAGTATAGCAAATCATGTCAGGATACAGAAACAACTATCCCGTTACGGGAAGTTGTGCAGGTGGTTTGCAGATCAGGGACTGGTGCCTGAATATAAACACGTGGCCAGTTCGGCGGCTGCTATTACATATCCGTCGGCAAGGTTTGACATGGTCAGAATGGGGATACTTCAATATGGATACTGGCCCAGTGCAGAGACATTTATTCAGTTTATAAGTAAAAAGAAAGAGATAAATGATCCGCTCACCCGGGTCATCAGCTGGAAAAGCAGTATAATGTCATTGAAAAAAGTGAAACGTGGAGAGTTTGTCAGTTACGGCAATATGTACCTGGCACAGGAAGATAAACGGATTGCGGTGGTGCCGGTTGGATATTCATACGGATATAGCAGGTCATTAAGTAACCAGGGGCGGGTACTGATAAACGGCCAGCGGGTTGGTGTTATTGGTTTCGTAAACATGAATATGCTGATTGCTGACGTTACCAAGCTGCCGGATGTTAAAGAAGGGGACGAGGTTGTCCTTATCGGGAGCCAGGGAGACCTTACTATATCGGTAGCCTCTTTAAGTGAATTCAGTAATCAGCTTAATTATGAATTATTAACAAGACTGCCCGGGGATATCCCGAAAGAGGTAGTCAATTAATTTTATATGTAATGGCCTTCATGGAGCTTCACCGGGAAAGATTAAAGCACAATTACAACTTTTTAAATGACCTGTTTCAACAAAATAATATTGATTGGGGAATCGTTACAAAGTTGTTATGTGGAAACAGGACTTACCTTAAAGAAGTAATTAAACTGGGGATCAGGCAGGTTTGTGATTCCCGGGTGAGTAACCTGAAAGAGATTAAAAGTATCGATCCGGCAATTGAAACAATATATATCAAGCCCCCGGCGAAAAGGGCAATTCGTTCTGTTGTAAAGTATGCCGACATTAGTCTGAATACGGAATTGTATACTATTAATCATCTCAACGAAGAAGCTAAAAAGCAGAACAAGATTCATAAGGTCATAATAATGATTGAGATGGGTGATCTGCGTGAGGGGGTGCTTGGTGAGAGTCTGGTGGATTTCTATGGCAAGATTTTTAATCTCGCCAATATTGAGGTTGTAGGCATAGGCAGCAACCTGAATTGTCTGTACGGCATAATGCCGAGTCAGGATAAACTCATCCAGCTTGGGCTTTACAAGCAATTGATTGAAATAAAGTTCAACAGGAAGATCAGGTACGTCTCGGGAGGGTCATCAGTTACGATACCCCTTTTGGTGAAAAGAATATTGCCTGCTTCAGTAGACCATTTCCGTGTAGGAGAAAGTCTGTTTTTCGGAAAGGACCTGTTTACTGAAAAACTGATAAGAGGCATGAAAAACGGCATCTTTAAGCTGCATGCTGAAATTATTGAACTAACCGAGAAACCGGTTGTTCCAACAGGCGAGATTGGCGCAAATGTGGCAGGTGAAAAACTGGAATTTGATGACAGGGATCTGGGAAAAAAGACCTACAGGGCAATTCTCGATATTGGATTACTCGACATCAATGTTGAGAGTCTCGAACTTATGGATAGAAAAATTACCATTTCAGGTGCCAGTTCAGATATGATTGTGGTTGATCTGGGAACCAGGAAGCCGAAATACAAGGTGGGTGACCTTATAGAGTTTAAGCTTAATTATATAGGGGCTCTCCACATAATGAATTCAAACTACATTGATAAAAAAGTTGTTTAAATAAAAAAAGTCATGATATGCATGAACAAAGCAAAGACAATATTGTTGAGAAATTATCCGTTGAAAGGTCCGTAGAGATATTGAATGACCAGGTTAAGATGGAAATTCTCAGAATGCTTGAAAATAGCGGACCTTGTTCGTTTGGTGATATTCTTCGCGAATTGGGAATGTCACAACATGCGGGGACCAATCATATTATTGAGCTAAAATTACTTGGATTGATTGAGAAAACGGCCGACCCACCCAATTACAATATTAATTTGGATCGTTATGAGGTCCTGCTGAAGAACCGGAATGCATAGTAGTTTTACCAGTTAATAATCATTTAGAATAAAATATATATGAGGCAGTTAAAAATAACAAAATCGATAACCAACCGTGACTCCAATTCCATTGAGAAGTATTTACAGGAGATAGGGAAGGAGGACCTTATTTCACCTGAAATGGAAGTGGAACTGGCCCAGAGGATAAAGAAAGGAGATCAGGTGGCACTTGAGAAAATGGTCAAGGCTAACCTGAGGTTTGTAGTATCAGTTGCCAAGCAGTATCAGTTCCAGGGACTCAGTCTGCCGGATTTGATCAATGAAGGAAACCTGGGATTGATAAAGGCGGCAACAAAATTTGATGAGACAAAAGGATTTAAATTCATTTCGTATGCAGTTTGGTGGATAAGGCAATCGATACTGCAGGCTATTTCTGAGCAGGCCAGGGTAGTCAGGTTACCCCTTAACCAGGTTGGATCTCTTGGGAAGATACATAAAATAAGTTCCCGCTTTGAGCAGGAAAATGAACGTGATCCCTCGGCAGAGGAGCTGGCCGAAAAGATGGAGATGACTAAAGAGAAAGTTGTAGGTACTTTAAGGCTTAACGGCCGGCCTATGTCATTTGATGCCCCTTTTGTTGACGGCGAAGACAACAGTCTTCTCGATGTAATGGAAAATAAGGATTCTCCGGTTGCAGATTCGGAGCTTATGGTTGACTCCCTCCGGAATGAGATCAAAAGGACTCTCAGTATTTTATCGGAGAAGGAGCGGAATGTCCTGGAATGTTATTTCGGACTTGGCAGGCAGGAGATGTCGCTCGAAGCGATTGGAGAGGAACTTGGCCTGACAAAGGAGCGGACAAGGCAGATTAAGGAAAAGGCATTGAAAAGGCTTCGTCACAAATCCAAGAACAAATTGCTCAGGATGTATCTTGGTTAACCAAATTCCCGGTACGCTTTTTTTTATTTCAGATTTTGCCTAATATTGTTAGTTAATCTATTTTATAAATGGTGCATATTGTGCCATTAAGTAAATATCAAACTGACAAAACAAAATCGTTATGGCAAAAATTGCAATGTTAGGGGCCGGGTTTATCGGCGGTTTTTACACTGAATCACTTCACGGCTTAAGGAGCAGGGACAAGGTACACGTAGTATGTGACCAGGATGGCGACAGGGCCAAAGCTTTTGCATCAAAATACGGTATTCCTGAGTGGACTACCGATATGGCTGCTGCAGTCAATAATCCCGAAGCAGAGGTTGTAGTTGTGGCTCTGCCCAACAATCTGCACCTTGAGGCAGTTTTGCTGGCTGCGGATGCGAAAAAGGCTGTACTCTGCACCAAACCTTTGGGAAGGAATCCGAAAGAGGCAAAGCAAATGCTTGATGCTGTTGAAAAAGCAGGAATTTTCCATGGTTATCTTGAAGATCTGGTTTACACGCCGAAGTGCCTTACCGGCTTTGATTCCGTAAGAAAGGGAACAATCGGTAATGTAATCTGGGTTCGTTCAAGGGAGACTCATCCCGGTCCGCACTCAGACTGGTTCTGGAATAAGGAGATATCGGGAGGAGGTGTTCTGTTGGATATGGGTTGTCACTGCATCGAAATTGCCCGTGGTTATATCGGTAAGGATGTAAGACCTGTTGAGGTTATTTGCTGGGCAGACACACTTGTCAAACCTATTGATGCTGAAGATAATGCAATTGGTTTTGTTCGTTACGCAAACGGTGCCATGGCTCAGTTTGAGGTAAGCTGGACCTTCAGGGGAGGTATGGACCTTAGGGATGAGGTCATGGGCACGGAAGGAACAATCTGGATCAATAATTTCCTCAGAACCGGAATTGAAATGTTCTCTGCTGGCGGTAAAAAGGGCTATGTTGCCGAAAAGGCTGAGTCTGACAAGGGATGGCTGTTTCCTGTAGCCGACGAGGTTCATGAACTTGGCAACAACAATATGTTCACCGAGATGCTGAATGCCTGGGAGAAAGGTGAAGAGTGTTCGGAAACATTTTATGATGGATATGTAGTGAACGAGATCATGGAGGCGTGCTACCGCTCAGTAAAGAGTAAAAAGTGGGAACCTGTTACCCTGGAGGTTTGGCGGGGAAAAGAAAAAGCAGATCCGATAGCCATGTTTGATGAGTTTGACAAAGACCACCTGCTTGTAAAAGAGGAAGTAATGCCTGACGGGTCTAAAAAGAGGATACTTAAAAATAAAACCACAGGCAAGATTACCCAGGAGATATTTCCAGCTTAGAGTACTGTGGTTATAAACCATTGGTCGTTCAGGCTGCATCTGTCAGGCAAAATTTCTGCCTGTTGATATCATCAGGTAAATTTTCTGCGATTTGACGGGTTTTATTTGTTATGTCAGCGGGGCAACAACTCCGGCTAGCCTTTTACTACCGCCAGGGGCCGGAGTTCTGTAACTATCTCAACCAGATCATCCTGCAGTTTCATTACCCTGCTGATATCCTTGTATGCTCCTGAGGCTTCGTCAAGATCTCTTTGCCTTTGAATGCTATGAATAATACCTTTTTTGTCAAGCTTTTCCTTTTCCTTTTTCAAATCGAGTGATCTTTGTGCCTCTTTTCTTCCCATAACGCGGCCGGCCCCGTGTGAGCAGCTTTCAAAGCTGTCAGGATTGCCTTTCCCCCTGGTGATGTAGCTGTTGCTCCCCTGCGAACCGGGAATTATGCCGGATTCATTTTTCCTGGCAGAAGTGGCACCCTTGCGATGCACCACAAGCTGTTCGCCAAAATGATTTTCCAGGCTGGCATAGTTGTGTGCAATATTAATGAACTGTGAAAATGCCACATCCTTAAAATGATCGCCTATTATGGCCGAAACCACTTCCATCATCTGTTTTCTGCTTGCATATGCGAAGTCGACACAATACTGCATCTCATTAAGGTAAAGGCGGCCTTCTTCCGAATCCAGAGGCAGAAAGGAAAGTTGTTTCGGGGTTTTCAGCTTTTTAAAATTGGTTTCGGTTTCTCTGACCGCTTTTCTGTAATAATGGTCGGCTACCTGCTTGCCAAGGTTCCTGCTGCCTGAGTGGACCATTATCCATAGAAGACCGTCCGATCCTTTCTGCAGCTCAATAAAATGGTTGCCTCCGCCAAGTGTACCCAGCTGGTATGAGGCATTTTCATATTCCCGTTCAACCACGGGCAGTTTGGTATTTAACGGTGGAAGGAGGCCTTTGTCACATGGCCTTTTGTGGTGCCTGAATCCGACCGGGATGCTTCTTTTTATTCTTTCAACTATTTTCATAAGGACGGCTGGAGATACTTTCTCCAGCGATGTTCTCCGGGCACACATTCCGCAACCGATATCCACTCCCACTGCATTGGGTATGACCA
The DNA here is from genome assembly GCA_007120695.1 of Bacteroidales bacterium. GTDB lineage: Bacteria > Bacteroidota > Bacteroidia > Bacteroidales > PUMT01 > PXAP01. Next base: position 12,010 of record SKND01000107.1, read on the forward strand.
CCTCCCTGGTGGCAAGCACTCCGCCGATAGGCATTCCGAAACCCTGGTGGGCATCGGGCATTATTGCAATATGATGAGCGGCATGATGCAGATTGGCAATATCTTTTGCCTGTTGCATTGCACCCTCCTCTATATCATCAAGCCATAGCTTGATTGGGATCCTCCCGGTAGTAATTGTACGTACCATTATAGTTATTTCTGAGTTTACTGCTTCAACCTGATCAATAATGGCGGTAGCATGTAATGTAAAATTACGAAATACCAGACTTACGGGAAAGATTAATGGGGTAAAGTATTTCTATTTTCATGTAGTCATATGCAGTGTGGAAACTGTATTATCTTTTCCAGCTTTCTGATTTTTCGACTACAACGAACTCAAAGTTATAATCTTCTGAAGGCCTGGGTATAAATGCCCAGTTCCAACTGCTGATCAGCATTGCACAATTGCCGGAATAACTTATGGATATTTGATATTTTACTGTTTTGTATACGG
>SKND01000316.1 GCA_007120695.1 Bacteroidales bacterium
TCACCCGGAACTGATTCCTTTGTGAGGGTTGATACCGGCCCGGTAGCTTCCAGTCAGGGTATTATAACAACTCAGCAGGATACTGTTTCCGTAGATTTGCTTCAGGATACCCTGCAGGTACACGGCAACGTTTCATTACCTGATACTATTATTTCACGCGGGCTTCAGGGGACCACTATTCATGATACTACAGGGACGGTCCCGCAGGATACAATACTGCCACCAATTGCCGATACCACAGAACAGGATACAATACTGCCGCCAATTGCCGATACCACCGGGCAGGATGCAATACTGCCGCCAATTGCCGATACCACCGGGCAGGATTTAATCCGGCAGCCTTTAATAACTGGTCAGGAAGAGCATATTGACGTGCGGTCACAACCTCATTCACCACCACCGACTGAACAGGGCAGTTTATTAATCTATGATCAGTCATGGTATCTTGAAAACGATGCAGGCTCTTGTAACTGGACCCAGCCGCTTTCACTGACTCCTGAAAAGGACAGAACTGTTAATTATCCTGACAGGCCTGTATTTATTGAAACCGGTCCTTCAATACAGAGTAACTCCTCCGGAGCATACAGCGAATATATTTCAATGAATGGCGCCGGCCCTACAAACAGTGAGGCTATCCAATTATCCGGTCCCTGGGTTCCGGTTATGGTAATACTGTCATTCCTTCTGCTTACCTGGATTAAGCTAATATATGTTCAGTTCCTTACTCCTGTAATTGTTTCGGCTTTTAACTTCAAGCAATCTTCAAAGCTATTCTATGAAAAAAATGCCCCGGCAACGAATGCCTTTATTATACTGCATCTAATATTTGCAATTAATGGAGGCTTGTTCTTCCTTTTTGTTGCCCGCCATTATAATCTCAGAATGCCGGATTATGGTCCTGTTATTCTTTTTTTGATCTCGTCCGCATCGCTTGTTGCGCTTTTCGGACTAAAAAGTTTTGCTCTGAGTACCTTAGGATATCTGTTTGACAAGCAGAAACTGTTTTCGGAGTACAATCATAACATATCGCTATATAAAAAGGTATACGGACTCGTTTTATTACCGGTGATAGTGGGATTGCTTTATGCCGGTGAACAATTGCTTGTCCCGCTAATACTGGGGGGACTTATCATGGGAATTATTTTTTATCTGTTACAGCTAATTCGCGGACTGGAAATTATAATCAGAAAAGAGTTTTCTCTTTTTTATTTGATTTTGTATCTTTGTGCATTTGAAATTTTACCCATTCTTGTTCTTTACAGACTGTTTCTTGTTATGCTGGCATAAATGAAAAGAAAGAACTGGTTAATAGTTTGGATTGTCTGATAAAGTGTACCTGGGGTTTCATCTCAAAACTTTATGGCCTTGAAAATAAAGAAGATATTGGTGTCGCAGCCAGAACCTGCGAATGATAAATCTCCATACCTGGAGATGGCGGAGAGAAATAGTATTAAAGTTGATTTCCGGCCTTTCATTAAAGTTGAAGGCGTTACGGCAAAAGAGTTCAGGCAAAACCGTATTGATATACTTGAACATACTGCCGTGATATTTACAAGCCGGACCGCTATTGACCATTTTTTCCGGATGGCGGAGGAATTGAGGATTATAGTACCCGACAGCATGAAATATTTCTGCATCTCCGAATCGGTCGCGTTATATTTGCAGAAATATATTGTGTACCGGAAAAGGAAGATCTTCTATGGCAAGAATATATTCAAAGAACTTGTTGAACAGGAAATCAGCAAACATTCATCAGAAATATTTTTGGTGCCGCTTTCAGATATTCACAAGCCTGAAATACCCAGAATTCTTGATAAGAACAAGATAAAATTTACCAGAGCAATTCTTTACAGGACCGTTTGCAATGATCTGTCTGACCTCTCGGATGTAAATTACGACATTCTTGTATTTTACAGCCCCTCGGGCATCAAGTCGCTTTTTCAGAACTTTCCCGGCTTCCAGCAGAATGATACCAAAATTGCCTGTTTTGGCCCTCATACGGCAAGGGCGGTAAAAAAGGCCGGTTTGCGCCTGGATATTGAAGCTCCGTCACCAAAAGCACCGTCAATGACAATGGCTCTGGAAAATTATATAAAAGAGTTCAATAAGAACGGCAGCGCTAAATAGTCTGTCTGTAAAGTCAGGCACTAAATCATTAAGAAGTTATCCTGGCCAGGAAACATGATCTTTCAGCTTTAAAGGTAATATCTTTCAAAAAGGTTTGATACAGGCCAGTTAAATAATTAAAGAGTTTCTGATGCAAAATTTCAGAAAACCTGAACGCCTGTGCAGCCGTAAATCAATCGGAAAACTTTTTTCGGACGGCAATTCGCTGTTTAACTACCCTTTTAAAATATTATGGCTTGAGAATAATATTGACTCGCCGGTTGTTGCAAGAATGGCTGTGAGCGTGCCTGCAAGAAAAGTTAAAAAAGCCGCTGACCGCAACCGTATAAAAAGACTTGTCAGGGAAGGCTGGCGAATAAACAAAAAAAACCTTTATGAAAGCGGAGCTTTTCAGAACAGGAGCATTGACATAATTCTGGTTTATGTGTCCGATCGGGTTTATGATTATGAATTGATAAACAAGAGCGTCATCGAACTTATTGATAAGTTGATCAGCATTAATGAGAGTGGTTAGAATATTTTTCAGTTATATTTTAATCGGCCTGGTGAGATTTTACCAGTATGCCATCTCCCCATTCACAATGGCTTCTTGCAGGTATACTCCCAGCTGCTCAACCTATGCAATTGACGCAGTAAGAAAGCACGGACCCGCCAAAGGGGGTTGGCTTGCAATAAAAAGAATTATCAGTTGCAACCCCTGGGGCGGACACGGACATGATCCCGTACCCTGAATGATTCTGAAAAACTTATTGCCTGGTAAAATGAAAAGTCTGATCATCGAACTTGATGAAGACTCAAAGAGACACTGGCATATATCTGCACCGAAAAGGGCATGGAGTGTTCGGACACCACTGTTGAAAGTGAACTGGCCGGGCATAAAAAATTTACTGTATCTTTGTAGTAAACAATAATGACATGGCCAGAGTGAGGGTAACAAAGCAGTTTGATTTCGAGATGGCGCATGCACTGTGGAATTATGATGGTCCGTGCCGGAACCTTCACGGTCATTCCTACAAGTTATACGTAACTGTTACAGGGCACCCGGTAAAGGACCCGTCAGATCCGAAGCATGGTATGCTGATTGATTTTTCAGATCTTAAACGGATTGTGAAAGAGACCATAATCGATGAGTTGGACCATGCTGTTATGTTATCGGTCGATGTGCCCCTTAACTCCTGGGAGAATATGGGAGTTATGATGGAAAAGCTCCGGGTTGTTCCGTACCAGCCAACCTGCGAGAATATGGTGGTGGACTTCGCCGATCGAATCTGCAGAAAATTACCGGCCGGGGTGCAGCTGCATTCACTTCGTCTTTATGAAACAGCCA
>SKND01000046.1 GCA_007120695.1 Bacteroidales bacterium
CCCAGCTTTTCCTTAAGCTCACCAGGAAGAGGTATGGCAAGAAATTGTCGCATTTATTATAGCTATTTGCCAGATTTCAGGTCGGCTGTTTTATAAGGCTAACATGGATACAGTGCAGATGCCGCAATCAAAACCTGATATCAAACACGCTGTCATTTTTTACGGGCATCTCTTCGGCTTCTATCCTGTCGACTCTCGCATGGTCCGGACCTTTTCTGCACCAAAGTACAAACTCACCAAGTGCTCCCGGATCAGCCTCGGCCTCAATATACACCGATCCGTCATGCATATTCTTAACATATCCCTTTACCCCGGTATACCGTGCGATAGTTCTGGTGGCATGCCGGAAAGATACACCCTGCACCCGGCCGTAAACTCTTATCTTAAGACGATTTAGCATAGTGCTTAATATATTTTGCCATCCGGTCCCTAAGCGGGCAATTTCCCGGCAGTTTTGCTTTTTTCAGCTTGCGATTGATTCTATATGCAATTAAAAGTTCTGTTAACAATATTCGCCAAACGTTGAATACATGTCTTTTTGCGTGCCCTTTTATCCGGATGATTCAGGATAATGGATACAAAAATACAATTTGCATGCTTATCTGCAAAACCCTGTTTAGCCCGGCAATTCAATAATTATACAAACAATACATATTCCATCACAGAGAAATTTGTAACTATGTCTATTTCTGGCTTCGCCAAGCCTGAACATTTTAAAGAGAAACTTGTTTATAAAAAGTAAACCAACAAAAAACAGATACAATGAGATATTCGACAGTTCTATTATTGATTTTTTTATTTGCCGGTATGATGAATGCACAAAACGATAAAACCTTGCACGATTTCAAGGTGGAAGATATATATGGCGATATTTTTGACCTGGCCGAGCTTCAGGGCAAAAAGGTTCTGGTCGTAAATACGGCCAGTAAATGCGGACTAACACCCCAGTTTGAAGGATTACAGGCTCTTTATGAAAAATATGGAGGCGACAATTTTACAATTATAGGCTTTCCGGCCAACAATTTCGCCAACCAGGAGCCAGGCACCAATGAAGAGATTGTTGAATTCTGCCAGGCCAATTATGGTGTGGAATTTCCCATGATGTCGAAAATATCGGTTAAGGGAGATGATATGCATCCGTTATACCAGTGGCTGACTCAAAAATCGGTTAACGGAAAGTTTGATGCAGAGGTGACCTGGAACTTTCAGAAATTTATGATAGATGAGAACGGTCAGCTGGTGGATTTTGCAGCACCAAGAGAAACGCCTGATTCAGAAGAAATAGTGGGCTGGATTAGCGGAAAAAATTAGAAATAATCAGGAATCCGGATTTAGGTTTGTTAATGGCTCACGGGTAATTTGTGAGCCATTAATCATTTACTGATTAAGGGTAATACAGTTTAGGGATATTGTAAAATCGTAATTAATAAAACCTGAAATGAAGCAGATTGAGACTGAAATTGATATCAATGCTCCTGCCGGAAAGGTATGGAGCATTCTGACCGATTATGAGAGTCATGCTAAATGGAACCCTTTTATTAAGTCGATTGCAGGTGATAAAAACAGAGGGGGTTCATTGATTGTCCGTATTCATCCGCCAGGTGGTTCTGCAATGACATTTAAACCGGTGATTGTCACATTCGATTCGCCAAATGAATTCCGGTGGAAAGGCAAGTTAGGCATTCCCGGCCTGTTTGACGGCGAACACTATTTCATGCTAAAAGAAGAGAAAAATAAAACCAGATTTATTCACGGAGAGAAATTTACCGGCATACTAGTGGGGTTATTCGGAAAGACCCTTGATAAGACCCGCAGGGGCTTTGATCTGATGAATGAAGCGCTCAAGGCTGAATGTGAAAAAAGCAGCCGCCCGGATTAAGGTATAGCGAACGGCTGCTTTTATGCTTGCTCTGCTTTACGGGCAGTTCCGTAAATTTTAATGGCTGGGCTACCTCGAAACCACAATCCTTCTTGTCACCACCTCGCCATCAGGCTCCATCTCCACCTGAAGCAGGTAGATGCCCGGTGACAAATGCTCAATGCCAATCTCTTTCTTATGGCCGTTAACATCTGTATGGATCAGAATCTGTCCGCTTAACCCTATCAGCTTCAACTCCCTTATCTGCCTTTCTGATTCAACAATAATATAGTCTGAAGCCGGAACCGGAGATACTGTTAAACCACCTGCATCAGGGTCATTTATTGTATTGGCAATATCAAACATTGCTGTAAGGTTAACATTCTCAGCAGGCATGGTAAAATTGAAATCAGAATCTGTACTCAGCTCGTTACCGTCGTCGTCATTCCACCTTATAAACTGATATTCCCCAACTGCATTAGCCGACAGCAGAATTTCATCGCCAACATTATAGAATTCCTTTTCCGGATCAATTGTAACTGTGCCGGAACCATCGGGAGCAACAGAAACCACCAGGGAATAGTCAATCGGTAAAAAGTTTGCGATAACTGTTACTGCTTCACCCGGCATTGTAGAATACCAGCTTTCCCACTCATAGAGTTCATTTCCATCCTCATCCGTCCATCCTGCAAATTCGTAACCTTCATTCGGGGTTGCAATAAGGCCAATACCTTCATGTTCCTCATATATTTCCTTATCGGGCGAAATCTCTACTGTCCCGCCCTCTTCGGGGCTGATGATGACTGTAAGGGTTATTGGCGAAAACAAGGCTGTAAGGGTAATGTCCTGCGAGGGCATTGCAAACAAAAAGGTTGACTCTGTACTTACAATATCGCCAGACTGATCCTGCCAGCCCTCAAAACTATAGCCGGCATTGGACGTGGCGGTCACAACCACAAGTCCGTTTTCCGGATATATTCCTTCTCCTTCTGCTGATCCGCCTTCCTGTGGATCTGTAGTCAAAGTAAGTGAATAGAGATCTGCCGGGTAATTGTGGCCGGCTGCCTCCTGCTGCCATGCGAGCCACGGATAGGTCTCACCCTCTTCAATATTCCAAACTTCGTTGAAATCCCATCCGGCGAATGTTGCCTCAGAAATCATTTCCGATGTTGTTTTGCCCTCGCCGCCACTGCTGGTTTCTCGTCGGGATGATTCAGTGTTCCAAAAGCTGGCAGTAATGCCTGAGCCGTCGCCGCTGCCGGCAAGTCCGCCCACATTGTTCTCGCCAGCGGCTATACCGGTAGAGTATGAGTACTGGATTTTTGTTCCGGTAAATTCGCCGGCCAGTCCCCCCACATGGCCCGAACCGGCTGCACCGGCTGTGGAGTAGCTGTTTTCAATAACCGAGTTTTCACCCGAACTTCCCACCAGTCCACCAACATAATTGTTACCCACAGCATAACCTGCACTGAAGCTTTCTGTTATGACGCTACCGTATATACTGCTCCCGGCAAGTCCGCCGACATTATTACCAGTGCCAACGACTCCTGCCGAACTGTATGAATACTCAATTGAACTATTGCCAAAA
>SKND01000431.1 GCA_007120695.1 Bacteroidales bacterium
ATCTACACATTTAGCTATTCTCCAACAGAACCTTCACGATCCTCTCAGCGGCTTTGCCGTCCCACAACTCAGGAACAGAGCCCTTTTTGGCACCGCCGCCCATCACCTCGAGCGCCAGAGACGCAACCCTGTCCAGGTCTGTTCCCGCCAGGTAGTTGGTTCCCACCTCTACTGTAACCGGCCTCTCAGTATTATTACGTACGGTAATACAGGGCACGCCAAGGAAGGTAGTCTCCTCCTGTATCCCCCCGCTGTCGGTCACTACCAGCGCGGCTCTCTTCACAAGCGACAAAAACTCAATATATCCCAGCGGGTCGGCCATTATCACGTTACCGGGCACTATACCATCCAGCCCGAATTTTAAAATATTGTTACGCGTACGCGGATGCACCGGGAACAGGATCCTTTTACCCCCCGATCCCGCAACAGTGCCCAGCATCTCCAGCAGCCTTTTCAGCGATCCTCCATCATCAACATTCGAGGGGCGATGAAAAGTAGCCAGCACAAAATTGCCGGGCTCAAGCCCGAAATCCGCCACCGACGAAGAGGCGTCAATCTTCGGCATATAATGCACCAGACTGTCTATCATTACATTGCCTGTAAAAAAAACCTTTGAAGAATCAATCCCTTCCGCCTTCAGGTTCTCCATCCCGCTCTTTTCGGTTACGAATAAAAAGTCGGATATCACATCGGTCAGTACCCTGTTTATCTCTTCAGGCATCTCCCTGTCGAAGCTCCTGAGTCCGGCCTCTACGTGTGCCACTCGAATCCCCAGCTTCGATGCCACCAGGCTGCATGCGATGGTTGAATTCACATCGCCCGGCACGATCACCAGTTCAGGTTTTTCCTGCTCAACCACCTCCTCGAAAGCCATCATTATCCTTGCCGTTTGTGACGCGTGAGTTCCTCCTCCTACTCCAAGGTAGAAGTCAGGTCTCGGCATCTCCAGCTCATCAAAAAACACCTTCGACATCTTCTCGTCAAAATGCTGCCCCGTGTGACAAATAGTGTGCTCCACCTTGTCGTTGTATCCCTGGAAAGCTTTATGCAAAGGAGCTATCTTTATAAAGTTAGGCCTTGCGCCGACTACCGAAATAATCTTCATAACAGAACATTTAAATCACTAATTACAATAATTCACGAAGATATTAATATTCCCCCGGTTTCGTAAATTAATATTGGGTATTCCGTGAGAGCAGTTCTTCCGGCTTATCAAATCGCCTGTTGTACTTTCTGATTTGTTCATATCTCCAGTACCAACCATAGATCCTTATTACGGAAATTGGGATGGAGTTCATGGAGCTGTATTTAAACCGGCCAGATTTATTAACTTTGTCAAAAACCGGCACGCGGCATAGGGAAGCCGGGTAATGCTTTGAGAAAAATGGAATACAGGAAAGGAATAATTGCTTTACTGGTGATCCTGACCACTGGTTGCTCGGGTACCAGGAGAGTTGCTGATGAAGGAGCAGTTGAGCCGCCTGCGGCTCAGGAGGTCGAAACGGTCACTCTTACCGGATTCAAGGCAACGGGCAATGAGCCGTTCTGGGCAATTGAGATAGAGTTTGGCAATGTACTCAGATTCACAAGCCTGACCGAAGATTATCCTGAATTCACCTTCCCGGTAACCGAGCCGGAAAGGGTTGACGGTCTTTCAGTTGTGAAATACTCCGCAAGAACTTATAATGCCGAAACGGTAATGGAGATCTCCCGGGAAGAGTGCACCGACACGATGAAGGGCACCCGATTCCCTTACAGGGTAGACGTTTCATTAAAAAGAACCCGGGATGAAGATTATACGATATTCAGTGGGTGCGGGCAGTATCTTGGCACCTACAGGCTGAATGACATCTGGGTGCTGGAAAAGATTGACGGAAAACCTGTTGAAATACCCGAATCAAGGAAAATGCCTACCATGGAGGTTGACCTGGCAGGCAGGACAATCTCCGGTTACGGCGGATGTAACAGGTATCACGGCAGGGCCGAGCTGGTAAATAATCTTCTCGTTACCGGCAGTTTGATGTCAACAAAAATGGCCTGTACCGATACGCAGGATATTGAGAACATATTTTTTAGTGCCCTTTCGGGGAAAACCCTGAAGTTCTCAATAGCTGAGGGCGTCCTGACTGTGTCTGACGGAGAAACGGAGCTGGTTTTCAACAGGATGAAGTAATGCAAAGTGTGACCAGCTACTCCGGGTAGTTTTTGAAACGTTTTGCTCAGATTGACTCTTTTTGACTACTGCCACAAATCATTCCTGCAAACTCCCGGTCACGCCAGCAGATCACGGCCCGGACCTTTGATCAGTTAACCCCGCGTACGTTCATTTTAATGCCAAACACCGCATCCATTGCAGTAATGAAAAGCATATCCCTGTCAGGGCCGGCAAAGCAAATGTTAGCGGTCCATCCCTTGTCGACCGGAATATGTGCTATCCTCTCACCCTTTTTGTCGAATACCGTAACCCCGCGTCCTGTAAGGTAAACATTGCCATGGTCATCCATGGTCATACCGTCGGAGCCCAGCTCACAAAAAAGCCTCCGGTTGGAAAGCGTGCCGTCAGCATTGATATCGTAGGCATAGGTCTTGTTATCACCAATATCCGCTACGTATAGTGTTTTGCCGTCAGGAGTTCCGATTATGCCATTGGGCTTGACAAGCTCTTCGTCAACCCTGAAATACCGGCTGCCATCGGCGCTCAAAAAATATACATGCTCACCGTCCTGCTGCATCTCCGGATCACGCTCCCAGTAACCCCGCTTATAGAGAGGATCAGTAAAATACATCCCTCCGTCGGGGCGGATCCAAACATCATTGGGACCGTTGAGCAGTTTGCCCTCCCAATTGTCAACCAGGACAGTAACCTCTCCGGTATTCATGTCGATCGACCAGAGCTCATTGTCCATGTCGGCACAGGTGATCAGGTTCCCGTTTTTGTCGAAATACATGCCGTTGGAACGGCCTGCATCTTCCATAAAAACTGATAATTCACCAGTGGACCAGTTCCATTTCACTATTGTGTTGTTGGGCTGGTCGGTAAAATATACATTTCCTTCAGCGTCGGGTGCAGGTCCCTCGGTAAATGAAAAACCGTCACCCAGCAGTTCGAGTCCGGCCCCTGAGGCAATAATCGAGTTCTTGTCCATGATCTGCGAATTCGTTGAGAAAGGTTTAAAAGTCAGCAGCAAAGTCATTACAACCAGGATTACTCCTTTTAGTCTGCAGATCCGCTTGCAGGATCCGGTCCTCCCTGTGTAACTGATAGGTTTAATCATAGCACAAATTTTTTTATCAATAATCAAATTGCTTCCCCCGGTTCCGGGATGCTCCCTTTACCCGGTTATCATTTGTATCCAATTAAACAAATCTATGGAAAATCAGGCAAAAATGTCATATATTTCGACAATAACCTTTAAGAATAATAATTATGCCTGGCCG
>SKND01000142.1 GCA_007120695.1 Bacteroidales bacterium
CAACACTCGACCTGGAACCTCTGGAAGCTGAGGGATTTTTACTGGAAATTACTGGCTGATACCCATAAACTCAAATATGGGTTTACTATACAGACAAGATATGATCAGGCATTGAAGTGCAATCAATTGGGGGAAATTGCTTAGATTTGAAGAAAATTAATGATATGCAGCCGATACTTATTAAATGCCTTTCAAAATCCAATATGCTTCCGATCTTCATATAGAATTTCCGGAGAACCGGAAGTTCCTGAAAATGCAACCTTTAAAGCCGGTTGGTGATATATTGGTGCTGGCAGGAGATATAGTGCCATTTGCTTTAATAGATAAACATCAGGATTTTTTCAGTTATCTGTCAGATCATTTTGAAATGGTTTTCTGGGTGCCCGGCAACCATGAATATTACCATTCTGACATAACAGAAAAACCGGGTTCATTGAATGAAAAAATTGCGAGCAATGTGTTCCTGGTTAACAATACATCGATAGTTCACCGTAGTGGGCGATTGATTTTTTCAACGATGTGGAGCAAAATCAGTCCCGCCTGTCAATGGCAGATTGAGCGGAGGTTAAATGATTTTCGCCTGATTAAGTACAATGGGTATCGTTTCTCATCTGAAGCATACAACCATCTGCATGAAGAAAGTCTGACATTCATTCAGAAGGAGCTTAATGATATGAAAGAAGAAAAAGTAGCCGTTTTTACTCATCATGCGCCTACATTCAAGAATTATCCTGAGCAGTATAAAGGTGATGTGATTGATGAAGCCTTTGCCGCGGAGCTGTTTGATCTTATTGAACCTTCAGGTATAGATTATTGGGCTCATGGACATCATCACAGCAATACACCTGAGTTTACCATCGGAAAGACCAGGATTGTTACCAATCAGTTGGGTTATGTTCAACGCGATGAGCACAAGCATTTTGAAACGAATAAATGTTTTGAGCTTTGAACTATTTCGCCGGGCCTGAAACCTTGAACAGCCAACCCACAAAGCTGCACAAGGGTTGTAAGAGCTGCTGTAAGTACATTCGAAAAATAATTTCGTTTTTGTTTGCCTTTGTATCAAATTTGATACTATCTTTGCAATTAATAAGACTCACCACGCTTCTCATTTGAACAGCGCACCCGGGTGGGTTTTCGATTTTTATGGAGGGCTTGTTTCATGAGATATTCCAAACCTCCACTTTCCATAACCGACCAAATTGCAAAGCTAAAAGGCCGTGGTTTAAGGTTTGCCGATGACCACAAAGCAGCTCACTATTTATCCAATATTAGTTATTACAGATTAAGGGCATACATTTACCCATTTCAGGATAATTCCGACCCAAATAATCCATTCATTAAAGAAATTGGTTTCGAGGAGATTATCGAACTTTATGTGTTCGACCGCCGTTTGCGCCTGTTGGTTTTTAATGCCATTGAGAAAACTGAAATTGCCCTACGTACCAAAATAGTATACGAATTTTCACTAACCAATGGCAGTCATTGGCATGAAGATGCCAACATGTATCGCAACAATTATTTTTTCAACAAAAACATAAATTCTCTTTATGAAGAGGTTGACCGTTCGTCCGAAACATTTATCGAACATTACAAACAAATGTATTCAACCCCTGCCCCTGGCACATACAATCGCACGGTAAATATCACCAGATGGAACTTATATTAATACCTGGAATTTTTCTGGCATTTTTCTTGTCGCTGCTTGTTTTCTCAAAACAGAATAAAGCGGTTTCCGACTATTGTCTTGGTGCTTTGTTCATGGTATATGGCATAACGATTCTGCTGGGATTGGCCGAGGCACTAAACCGTACCTACGGATATCCCTGGCCCGGCCTGATCAGCACATCAGCACCGCTGATTTTTCTTCATGGCCCGCTTCTCTGGTTTTATATAAAATCGCTTACCGTCCGGCAATTCCGGTTCAGACCCGTTTATTTGCTTCATTTTATGTAGTGGTACTCGGGTTTTACGGCCTGCGGCAGGGAAACCTGTTTGTGACCACCAACGTTGCGCTTGACCTGGAAAAGGCATCTGAACAGCCGCAGGCCCCTATGACGCTTGAAAAGAGAGAAGAGGAGTTTATCCATCATCTGCTTGATCATATGAAGAATAAAAAGCCCTATCTGGATACTGACCTGAATGTAGCAGCTCTTGCTTCTGAAACAGGAGTCTCACCGGAATTTTTATCCGGAATTTTAAACGGCCACCTGAACCGGAATTTTTTTGATTTTATCAATTCCTACAGGGTCGAAGAGTTCAAAAAACAGGTAAGAAACCCGGCTAATGACAAGTTATCTATAATTGGCATTGCATGGGATTGTGGCTTTAACTCCAAGGCTACATTTAACCGGGTTTTCCGGAAAGCCACCGGCTTGACTCCGGGGGAATACAGGAAACAGGCTTTTTGAGAACTTAAAGGCAGAGAATCTTCTGGTGGGGAAAGTTTACAATTCACTAATTAAATTATCTACATTAGCTTTTAAGCCCGGCAAGTGATTGACTATTATACCCCAGATATTCTCATCAGATACAGAATCATAACCATGAATTATCTGATTCCTCAAACCAATAATCCGCCTCGCATTCTCAATCTTAAATTCAGGGTCCTCTTTTAGAATCCTGCTTATAGCTTCCCCAATGATTTCCAGGTTTCTCTCAATGGCCCTTTTTAAAAGGATATCACCTCTGTAAACATCATATGTTTTTTCTCTATCATCGAAAAAAGAATCAATCTCATCAATAGCTAATTTGATGTCATATAAACATTTAAGCAATTTTTCGTTCATATATAAGTTTCTTTTCCCGATCTACTATTTTTCGGAATATAGGGTTTCTTATAGCTTGGTTCTCAACAATATCAATTGGACGATTCAATAACTTCTCAAGTTCTTCCTTAAAATCCATATAATTATCGAAATAGTCCATCAATTCAACTTTACCAAATTGAATAAGTATATCTAAATCGCTCGAATCACTAAATTTATTTGTCAACACCGATCCAAATATATATAACTCCATGACATTGTGTTTATCACAAAGTTCTTTAATCGCATCTATATTTTTATCAATCAGCTCCATAAAACAAATATACAAAAAAGATAATTCATATTAAGCAAACCATGAACAACGTGTGTTATCTGAATGGCTTCTTGAACCACTGCGAATAAAATAAAACCTGTTTTGTAAACCTTTTTCACCCATTCCTTCCGGTGCAGAGTAAGGTCTTACATCCCCGGCAGGAGCATACAATACGAGAATGTGCTTATCCTGGAAAACATATGGCTGCACAACAGGCATGTAATTGGGTTGCAAGTAATGACACAAGCCTGTAAGTTCACCTTGAAACCGGTCAATGTGATCGGGATTCAGACCGGCAGGGGGCAACAAAGGTCTTCCATCTTTTTCGGCTATACCAATTATGACATAACCCC
>SKND01000428.1 GCA_007120695.1 Bacteroidales bacterium
AGGGGGAATAGGCCTTCTCAGTGGCCTCTTATTCACCCATAATGAAAGGATTCAGATAATTCCAACCGGGATCAGGGTTTATTTCTGATTAATACTCAGCTTCTAATTCAGCTTCTAATTCGGCTTCTACTTCCACTTCCAATTCCACTTCCTCCTCAGCATCCATTAAATCTTCAATTTTAGCTTCCTCTAAAGTTTCAACCGCATTTTCGACTTCAGTTTATATCTCGGCTTCTACTTCCACTTCCAATTCCACTTCCTCCTCAGCATCCACTTCTATCTCCGGTGGCTTCTCACCAACATGGATAATCCGGCCTTTTTTCTCTACAATTTCACCATTCTCCAGAGTGAGGATAATTTTACCAAGATAAACAGGATGGGTGTCCATCACTATATGTGGATTGCCTCCGGCCTGGGCTATCAGGACCCCATTAACAAGTTCAGCCTCTTCAAGAAGATCATGTGAATGGCCTCCGACAATAACATCAAATTCTGGAAACATCTCTGCAAGCTGATAATCCCTTCTCAGTCCTATATGTGTCAACGCCACAAAAATATCTGCCGAATCCAGCAGTGAGATATGTCCTGCTGCAGTTTCAAAAGCATCCAGTGCATTGACCCCCTCCTTGTCGCCACTCGCAATGGTCAATCCCAGAAAGGCAACACTACTGCCCGCCGATGTATTAAGGATGGCATAAGCATCCAGAGTCGGTATTGCATCAGTGGTAATTTCGATATTTGCTGCAAGAAGAGGAAAGTTTGCGGCATCGAGGGCTGTAAAGGTATAAGGTTCTCTGTAGTCAAACTCATGATTTCCGAGAGTCATCAGGTCATACCCAAGATCATTCATGTTATTTATCATAAAGAGCGCCCTGTCGCCAAACCAATTGCGGCTGATCATCAACTGGCCATTAACTATCCACCTGGCAGGATGCCTGACAAAAATATCACCTGCGCTGACCAAAAATACAGTCTCGTATTTTTGCCTTATATGAACGATTGTATCTTTAAGGGCTGACAGTTTATTTGCCGTGAAATGATGGTCGTTGGTATGCAGAATGACAATTGTTTCTGTATCAGGGCTGACATTAATTTTGTTCTCAGATTGCCCGGAGGGCGATTTTTCCTGAAGGGTATTGCTCTTTTTAGTTTGCCCGGAAAACCCCTGCTCCTGAAGGGTATCATTCCCGGCAGTTTGCCCGGAGGGATCTTGTTCCTGCAGGGCATCATTCATTCCGGTTTGACCGGAGAGCCCTTTTGCCTGTAGGGTATTGTTCTTGGCAGTTTGCGGGTAAAAATCAGATGCCTGAAGAGTGTTGTTATTTTCAGAGTAAGAGTTTGATTCAGGTTCCTGTAAAGTTTTGTTCTTATCAGTGTGATAGTGAGATTCTGGTGCCTGCAGGGCGTTGTTCTTTTCAGCGTGAGAGTAATACTCTGATGCATGCAGAGTATTGTAACTGGATTGTTCAGTGTATCCGTTAATTTCCGCGAAAGCTGAAAAAGACAGGAATACCCCGTGTATAATCAATATTATCGCGGACCGGCAGATGGACATGTACAGACCTGGATTCATCGTGGCTAATTAAATTTGGTAAGTAAAATTAACGGTTAAGATTGAAAATAGTTTTAACTTAAACTTAATTTGTTCCTTTTTTGTGACTTCAGTAAAAATTGCCCAATATTGCATTTGGTTTATCAGGCGATGCGGGAGATTTACAACTGGGTACAGTTAAAACTAAGATCAGATGAGCAGAAAAAGAGGTTTTGCAAGCGATAATAACTCGGGAGTTCACCCGTCGGTTCTTGAAGCGATGACTTCTGTAAATGAGGGGCATGTAGTGGCTTACGGAGATGATCCGTATACTGCAGCGGCAATTGAAAAGATAAGGAAGGAGTTTGGTGAGGAGGTTGAGGTGTTTTTTGTTTTTACGGGCACGGCTGCCAATGTTCTGGGATTGAAGGCAGCAACGGAAAACTGGAATTCGGTGATTTGTGCCGATACAGCCCATATTCATTGTGATGAGTGCGGTGCCCCTGAATTTTTTACCGGCTGCAAGCTTCTTACTGTCAGTACTCCTGACGGGAAGCTCACTACCGAACTTATAAAGAAGCATTTACACGGATTCGATTTTGAGCATCATGCGCAGCCAAAGGTGGTATCGGTTACCCAGGCCACGGAGCTCGGCACTGTATATACCCCTTCGGAGCTGAAAAAGATATGCGATTTCGTTCACAGTTACGGTATGCTGGTGCATATGGACGGGGCAAGAATCTGCAATGCCGCGGCCGCGCTTGGTGTTCCGTTTCGCGAAATAACGGCAGATGCGGGCGTTGATATCCTCTCATTTGGCGGGACTAAGAACGGACTGATGTACGGAGAGGCGATCATATTTTTTGATACACCGCTTTCGCAGAATTTCAAGTATGTGCGTAAGCAAGGTATGCAGCTTGCTTCGAAGATGAGGTTTATCGGGGCCCAGTTCGATGCAATGCTTACCGGCCGGTTATGGTATCGCAATGCTGACCATGCCAACCGGATGGCGCGGCTGCTGGCGAATGAGGTTTCTGCCATACCGGGCATTAAGATAACCAGGGAGGTTCAGATAAACGGGGTTTTTGCCATTGTGCCCCCAGAGATCATCCCCGGGCTTCAGAAAGAGTATTTTTTCTATGTCTGGAACCCTGAAACATCGGAAGTTCGCTGGATGACCTCCTGGGATACCACCGAAGATGATATTATGGGTTTTGTGAAACTGCTCAGGGAGAGAATGGCAGCGAAATAGCTATTTCTGTGTAATTGCGTGATTATGTGTATTGTCCGGATTTTTTGACAGTTTTATTTATATGCCCGGTGTTTCAATGAATTTGGTGTCGAGAAGTTTGAAATCGCCTGCAGGTTGAGGGCTAAACTAAATATCTCTTTCGAATTCATCAGTGTTTTTGGAGGCAAAGTAACTAATTTCTAAATTTACCCATACAAATCGTTATAGAACCATAATTTATTTATATTGTAGATTGATATCAATCGGTATTCATCTGGATACTTTGAGTCAGATATGATTGAATATTTTCTTCAGGAGTACAGAAAAAATGAGAAATCACCGGTGCCGGCCTTATCCTATTGAAAATTAAATTATGAGCCTGATATTTAGGAGTTTTCGTTTTTTAACACCCATTGCAGCTTTAATTCTTCTGGTGCAGTGCGCTGAAAGGCCTGCAACAATAACAGACCATGATACCGATGCCATCAGGGTTTACCAGGAAAATCCTTATTATTTCCAGTACCGGGGGGAACCATTGTTATTGCTTGGTGCATCCGATTACCATAATATTTTTCAGCGTCCCGATCTGGTTGAACATCTTGAAAAGATGCAGTCACTTGGAGGTAATTACGTTCGCAACACTATGGCATCAAGGGAGATAACAGCCGGACA
>SKND01000121.1 GCA_007120695.1 Bacteroidales bacterium
CAGACGACCATCACCATGCTCTCCGCTGAGTGATCCCCTGAATTTTTTCACCAGAACTGCAACCTCCCTGCCTATGGTCCGGAATAGTTCAACATCAGCAGGATCCTTCAGGTTTAGTACCGGCCGCATATGCAGCTCACCTGATCCTACGTGGGCATGGTAAACCACCTTCTTGTCATACCGGTCAAGAACCTCCTGTATCTCTCCAATATATTCGGGTAAAACATTTACCCTGACAGAAGTATCTTCAATAAGGGAGACAGGCTTTGCATCTCCCTTCATGCCGGTAAGAACACCGAGGCCGGCTTTCCTCAGGTTCCAGACCTTTGATATATCGCTGCCTGTAATTACCGGGAAATGATAACCGTATCCCGCTTCCTTCATCCTGGTTACTAGTGCGGAGGCGATTTCCAGTAATTCCTGCTTTGAATTCCTGGCAAACTCAATGATGAGAATTGCAGCAGGATCTCCCTCAACAAAAAAGCGGTTCTTCTTTTGTTCAATGTTGCCTCTTGTGAGCTCCAGCACAATACTATCCATCATCTCTACCGCTCCGGGATTAAACTCCAGGGCAACGAGCGTTGCTCTGAGAGCCTCTTCCCTGGAACCGAAATGTACACACACAAGGACCTTTTCAGGAGGAGGAAGCGGCACCAGGTTGAGTTTGATCTCAGTTATGAATGCGAGGGTTCCTTCAGATCCGGCAATCATTCTGCAAAAATTGAAATCCTCTCCCTCCTCTTTAAATGGTCGGGTATCCATCAAAAGATCAATTGCGTAACCCGTGTTTCTCCTGGTTACTAACGGATCAGGAAATTCCCTGCGTATTTCATCTCTCACTTCAGGTCGGGACAGGGTCTCATGAAAATGACGGTAAATCCTGTTTTCGAGTTCATCACCCTTGCACTTTTCAAGAAAGGTTTTTTTATCAAGATTACTGAAAGTTGCCGTACTGCCATCTGACAATACTGCCTTCACCTCAAGGGTATGTTCACGTGTACTGCCATATATGAGTGAATGTGCTCCGCATGAATTGTTGCCTACCATACCACCCATAAGGCAACGGTTTGATGTAGAGGTCTCAGGACCAAAGAAGAGTCCGTGAGGTTCCAGGTACTCATTAAGCTCATCAAGAACAACCCCGGGCTGAACCCTTATCCACCTCTCAATGGTATTCAGCTCCAGTATCCTGTTCATATATTTTGAAACATCTGCTACTATCCCGCTGCCCACAACCTGTCCGGCAAGCGATGTTCCCGCTGCCCGGGGAATAACGGGAATACCTGTTTCATTTGCAAATTTTACTAATTTAATGATATCTGATTCACCTGCCGGCCGGCAAACGGCGGCGGGAACCTCCCTGTATGCAGAGGCATCAGTAGCATGGATAAGCCTGTAAACTTTATCTGTATAGATATCTCCTTCAAGAATCCCCTTAAGTGAAGGATAATTCCCGTTTTCCTGAATCTCTGCCATATGGCTTTATAGGTTAGGGCTTTGAGAAGACCTGGTCTTCAATAACCACATCAAATTCAATTTTCTCAATAACATTAGTACCCAGTGTCTCACCGTCATAACGTGTCTCTGTCCTGAATGGCATCATGACACCTTCCACATCCCGGTAATCGCTAAGTACAGTCTCGCCTTCAACAATTTGACCATCATAATCAGTTAGCGTGACCATTCTTGATATCAGGTATGTGCCGGAATCGATGAAGAAATGATATGTGTCTCCTTCTCCCTTTCTTAGCTTCAGTCTGTACATCTCGTTACCTTCGGCAAGTTCTTTTCCAAGATATTCGATCTCGTATCCCTTCTCTTCCCAGTTGATAAGATCGCTGTCAATACCGGCCATCCGGCCGGCATTATGAAGCTCCGGACCGCTGAGATCGCGCGCATCAGGACTCATCCAGGGCTCAACTGCCCATCCGCTGTCGCCGTCAATGGCCTGTACCATTTTCATTCCCTGCAAATCTATCTCGATATACATCTTGTCAGGCCGTTTCTGAATCTGTATGAAAGGAAGCTCCATCCCCATCTGCATGGCTTTACCTGCAGACCTTACAGTTGTCACCCTGCTAAAGGCATCCTGCCCGGAAGCTTCAAAATGACGGGCCAGGACCTGGTCGAGGGACTGGGAATAAGGTTGTTGTATTGAAAAGCAAAAAATAGCCAGAATAAAAACAATATATCTATGCATGATAACATCTTATTTTTTGTGCGTGGGAAAATATAAATAGATAATATATAAATTAATTAACTTCTCATTATTTGGATTAAATGCTGAAGGACTGCAGCATTACCGGCCATCACCCCTTTTCGTTAAAGAATCAGGATTGACAATATTGGTAACTCTCTTCCCTTTATAGAATTCGATTATATTGAGTGCAGCAAGTTCTGACATTTTACTCCTCGTTTCTATGGTTGCCGATCCGATATGCGGCAAAACCGAAGCGTTCTCCATTTTCAGTAATGGATTATCCGGATCCATCGGTTCGGGATTTGTCACATCCAGTCCTGCTCCCCAGATAATACCATTTTCAAGTGCATGCATAAGGTCCGTTTCATTATGCATAGCCCCCCTGGCAGTATTTATGAAAATTGAAGTTGGCTTCATCCGTCGGAATGCACTCAGGTCAAACTTTTCTTTTGTTTCTTCAGAAAGGTTAGCATGCAGGCTCAGCACATCACTTTCCTCAAGTAATGTGTTGAAGTCGACGAATCTCGCACCAAGCTCCCGTTCTGCCTCCCTGTTTTTTGAACGGTTATTATATATAATATCCATGTTGTAGGCTCCTTTACACCTTCTCGCCATCGCCATGCCAATCCTTCCGAGTCCGAATATCCCCAGCTTCTTATTCTTCAGCTCTCTTCCCAGGCCTGAATTCGGCCTGAAATAGTTCCATTCTCCGTTCCCTATGCCCCTATGAAGGCTGAACATTTTCCTTGAGACATTGATCATCAGTCCGAATGCAACATCTGCAGTGGCATCGCTGAGAACACCCGGCGTATTGCCGACTGCAATGCCTAGTTTTGTAGCATGATCTATATCAATATTGTCATATCCGACACCAAACTGGGAGATAATATCAAGGTGGCTGCTCCTGTCAAGAAAATCCCTGTCAACCCTTTCGGAGAGAGTACAAAACAGGGCATTGTGGTTTGCTGCCTTCCCGGTCAACTCATCCCTTGTCATTGGCCTGTCTTCCTGCCATATTGTTAGCTCATAACCTTCTTTCCTGAGCAACTCAAGACCCTTTTCCGGAAACTGACGTGTAATAAGCACTCTGATGATATTTTTTCCATTCACACCCATAAAGTTTTCTCTATATTCTATATTCTATATTCTATATTCTATATTCTATATTCTATATTCTATATTCTATATTCTATATTCTATATTCTATATTCTATATTCTATATTCTAAA
>SKND01000429.1 GCA_007120695.1 Bacteroidales bacterium
ACAACCCCCAGGTGAGCCAGTCCCCGTGCCGCACCTCCACTAAGAGCCAGCCCGGTTTTATATGATTTAGCCATATTTAAAGGTGTATTTGGTTAATTGTATTATCTTTACAAGGTATAAAAAGTTTTATTCACAACATATAAACAGATTTATCCACAACCTATAAACAGCATTGTCCACAAAATATAAACAGATTTATCCACAACTCTTCAGTTTGCAGTTCCTGCTGATCTGATTGCCGCACTATCAAAATTAACATTCTATTTCTATTTACTCACATCAATTTTCATTACTTTTATTAAATAATTAACGTTATGCAGGTTGACCCTGCAAAATTTCCTATTACACCATTATGCCAAAAAAGAAAAAGATAAATAAGAATCCCGGAAACTATAACAAGCAGAGCCTTAAACAGGCCGTCCTGGGAGTTTTCGGTAACCATCCCGGTAAATCCTTCAATCATAAACAGGTTTCCCGCCACCTTCACCTCCGCGACAGCGAGATAAAAAAGATGGTAGCTACTGTTCTTGAAGAGTTGTCTGAAAAGGAAGAACTTGAAGAGATCTATACCGGCAAATATCAACTTAAGTCCAAAGGAGGATATGTTGTCGGAACAGTTGATATGAAATCGAACGGTACGGCTTACATAGTATCTGAAGAGCTCCAGCAGGATATTTTTGTGAACGAAACCAACCTTAACCATGCACTTAACGGCGATATAGTAAAAATATACTGCTATGCCGTGCGCCGTTCCAAAAATCCCGAGGGTGAAGTTGTAGAGATACTGAAACGCTCAAGGGAAACTTTCGTCGGAACAGTAGAGGTTTCGAAAAGTTTTGCCTTTTTGGTAACCGGGACCAGGGTGCTGCCATACGATCTCTTTATACCGCTCAAGGATCTTAACGGTGCAAAGAGTGGCGACAAGGCAGTGGCCCGGATTACCGAGTGGCCAAAAGGTGTCAAAAATCCGATAGGAGAGATTGTGAAAGTACTCGGCAGAAAAGGCGAAAATGAAACAGAGATGCATGCCATTCTTGCCGAATACGGATTGCCCTACAGCTTTCCTGAAGAGGTGGAACAGTGGGCAGAAAAAATTCCCGAAGCAATCAGTAAGGAGGAGGTAAAAAAAAGAAGGGATTTCAGGAATATTACAACATTTACCATTGACCCGGCCGATGCAAAGGATTTTGATGACGCTTTATCGGTAAAGAATCTGGATAACGGTAATGTGGAGGTGGGCATACATATTGCCGATGTTACCCATTATATACAACCTAAAAGTGTGCTCGATGAAGAGGCATATGACCGTGGCACCTCCGTTTACCTGGTCGACAGGGTTGTGCCGATGTTACCCGAGAGGTTGTCAAACATGATCTGCTCCCTAAGGCCTGATGAAGACAAGCTTTGCTATTCGGCTGTATTTGAAATTGACGGCAATGCCAGGGTCCGGAAGGAATGGTTCGGGCGGACGATAATACGCTCTGACAGGCGTTTTACATATGAGGAGGCCCAAAAAGTTATCGACACCGGCAAGGGCGACCTTGATAAGGAGATCCTGCAATTACATGAACTGGCGGTGAAATTGCGTGAAGAACGGTTTAAACAAGGGGCCATAGGGTTTGAGAAGACCGAAGTCAAATTCAACCTTGATGATAAAGGAAAACCGCTTGGTGTATATTTCAAGGAGATGGGTTCAGCCAACCACCTTATCGAAGAGTTCATGCTGCTTGCCAATAAAAAGGTGGCCGAATTTGCAGGTCTTGGTGGCAAATCCCGGCGGGATAAAAATAATGAACAAGACGACAAAGATGGCCGTCAAAAGGGTAAAGGCAAAACCTTTGTTTACCGGATTCACGATAAACCAAAAACCGACAGGTTAGAGGTATTTTCTAAATTCGTTACAAAATTCGGGTACAGCATCAAGACGGGAAGCAGCAAGGCTATCTCCACGTCACTTAACCGCCTTCTCGAACAGGTCAGAGGCAAAACCGAACAGAACCTTATCGAGACCCTTGCCGTAAGGAGCATGGCAAAAGCTGTGTACTCAACAAAGAATATCGGTCATTACGGACTCGGATTTCCATATTATTCTCATTTCACCTCACCCATAAGGCGTTACCCCGACATGATGGTGCACCGGTTGCTTTCTCACTACCTGGAGAATGGAGAATCAAAAAGTGCAAATAAGTATGAACCCATGTGTGAGCATGCATCAGAGAGAGAACAGCTTGCCGTTGAAGCCGAAAGGGCATCAATAAAATACAAACAGGTCGAATTCATGAGCGACAAGATTGGACAGGTATTTGAAGGGGTGATCTCAGGTGTTACCGAATGGGGACTGTATGTTGAGCTGATCGAGAATAAATGTGAGGGATTGATACATATCAGGAACCTTGATGATGATTTTTATGAGTTTGACGAGGACAATTACTGCCTTACAGGAAGGCGCAACAATAAGCGTTTTCAGCTCGGCGACACAATAACTGTTCAGATATCAAGGGCCAACCTGGAGAAAAAACAACTTGACTTCAAGCCTGCCGGGGTCGAAAAAGGGTAGATAAATTTGAATCTCATCTTTTTTGGTGTTACTTTTAGCAACCTTATTTCAAAGTCTGTATGATAGCTGACCGGGAACAATTCCGGGGGCGTAAGACAATATTGCTGTAATTTTTGATTATGGTGGCAGAACAGGAACCGGATCATCCTTATTAATGATAATGAAGAAAGATATTAAAAGAGAAAATATTATCACGGCTGCCGGCAATATATTTGGCCGATACGGATTCAGGGAGGCACGGATGGAGAAGGTGGCCAAGGAGGCAGGCATGGGCAAAAGTTCACTCTATTATTATTTTATCAGTAAGGAGGAACTTTTTGAGGCCGTTGTAGAGCGTGAAGCCGAGAACCTCAAGAATGAGATAATCAGGGCAACAAAAGATATTACTGATCCTTACAAGAGGATGAAGATCTATGTTATCTCAAGGATGAAGGCTTTTAACCAGTCCATCAACCTGTACACGGCTGTCAAAACCAACTATCTCGACCACCTCCCTTTTATCGAGAAGGTTCGCACCAAGTATGACAAGGAGGAAATGAAGATGGTCGAAAACATTCTAAAGGACGGGGTAAGGAACAACCGGTTCAAGCTGGTAAACACCGAACTGGCCACAGTAGCTATTGTAACAGCCATCAAGGGACTGGAATATAATATTATTATAAGAGACGGCCCGGAAAAGATAGAGCAGCAGGTGGAACAACTGCTCATGTTCCTGTTCTACGGAATTGTAAAACGGCATTAGGAACCGGATATTAAACCACAAATGCCTTTAGGGCAAAGCCCCGCCAGGACATGACCATGCCCTGATGACCTGAGTTTTTGAATTACTCTGAATAATAACGATATTGTTTCCTGTTGCGTTTTAATTCCCC
>SKND01000122.1 GCA_007120695.1 Bacteroidales bacterium
AAAGTTCACCTGGAAGGTTTTCTAAGTTCAGGATCAAGTCCTGGTCGTCACCAGCATCACGGACATTTTGGAACTCAACCATATACGGTTCCTTATGGAGTAATTGTACCGAAAAATGTATCCAACCTGTTGGTTCCGGTAGCGGTATCGGGCACTCACATTGGATTTTCGACACTTCGCATGGAGCCATGCTGGATGGCACTGGGCGAGGCCGCTGGCGTGTCAGCTATTCTGAGTATAAGGGATGAAGTAGGTGTGCAATCGATATCTGTGCCAAGGTTGCAGCGCATGTTGCTGGATTATGGCGCTCGTTTAATTCATTACCGGGATATCGATCCGGAGCATGAGAATTTTCAGGCTCTGCAATACTTTGGCGTACGGGGATTCATTCCGGAGTGGGAAGCGAACATTGAACAGCCGATTACCCGCGAAGAGGCAGAGGAGTGGGTGAAGAAGTCTGGAGTACTAGAGCCAGTCGATTATATGGCCGGTACAACAACCCGGGGTGAGTTCTTGCAGCAAATTTATGAGATGACTCCGAGATAATTGAACTATGAACCAGGTTCCGTCTATTCCCGCGGAAGCGTTAAAAATATGAAAGCAAACTGGTGACATCAGGGGAGTTTATTTATGGGTTTTCCATGTGTGGGTGCCAAAATAGCAACATGATCCGGAGGCAATCAGTGCAGCCCGGTAAAATGTTTCTTTCCGGTTATATCCTTCAACCAGGTAGTAACAGAAAGCTCCGTGGAGAACATCACCGGCACCAAGTGTATCATGGGTATGGTCAATTGTTGACCTTCCGATAAAAACAGCTTTCTTGTTCATAAACACTTTACCTTAATTAATTTTATTCAAGTTGTGGGTTCAATTGTCTGGTGTAGCTTAAAAGTAAACCCTTATTCCTGCGCCCAGTTTGTTGATCTTGTCGTATTTATTGAATATACTGAAATCATTCTCGAGTATAAGTGAGACTCTTCTCAGAAAAATCAACTCAATGCCAACTGGAAGCCAAAAGTGGGAATTGTGCTCTTCAACATGGAATGCCCTCCATACTTCAAGGCCCGTGAAAAACCCAACCGAGGGACTTAATGGCAAAGTTACATTCAGCTTGCCATCCATTATGAAACCGCCAAATTTGTGAGCACCGGCAGAAATTGTAACCATCGGGAAACCGGTATAAAGGCTCCATCTAATGTCCGCGCCAAATCCACTCACATGGGGAGCCTGAAACTGCATCATCCAACCCATATCAGTCATCAACCTTAACCCAAGGTCCATACCACGGGAGAGTCCGGTATTGAAGTGTAAATAAGTAGCCCCGAACCCGACAGAACGTGAAGTGGCTTCGAGCCCTGAGTTACCGGGACTATAAAAGATAACGGGATTGATACCAGCTGAAAAAGTGCCGGGATCGAGTGTATGCGCGGTTTTGAATACCTGGGAATGGCATTCAGAACCTATAAAAAGTACAAGGAGAAAAACAAGGGTTTTCTTCATTTCTCTGGAATTTTAATTTATGATCCCTGGCTTGCCATGTCGTAATTCTTCAATAACATCTTCAATTGTAAAATGATCAGGCAGAGCATCAATTGTCTCTTTTAATATTCAGGATCTATTTGAAACGGGGCAAAACGAAATTCGATGTCCAACGAGTTGCCGTCAATGGATCTGAAGAAAACCTGGTCATACAATTCCCAGTTGATGCTCCTGCCTGATCTTGAATATTGCCGGAACTCCTCCATCGACTCCGGCCATCTTCCGTGATCCTCACGAAATGCACCTGTGTGTTCGACGAGGCGCTCAATGTACCTAAAAGTTTCGACCTGCGCATGGAATGCCGGTGACAAAGCACCGCCAGGACATGACCGCGCCCTAAGGACGCGGGTTTTTAAGATGAACTAAACAAACTTTTTATGCGGTTATACAGTACTTTGTCAGAATATTGTGATTGAGGTCGACACTGACCAACGGTTTGGAATGGGACCTGAAAGTGACAACAAAGGAGAGCCTTAGCTAATGAGCAGAAATAATGTATGTGATGGGAGGTCAACCCTGGGCTCAGTCGATATCCGGCGCCTCGGCGGGCGAGACCCAGGCAGGCCAGAGTTCGAGCACGCCCCCCTCCTCGCGCAGATCAACGTAACGACCCACCAGCCGCACCCGGCGGTCGATCAGGGGCCGCAACCACTCCTCGGCCGGCCCCACTGCATAGAGCGGAAAGCTGCCGTCCGCGTCCTCGAAGTGGATCGGCAGATCGCGGGTATCGGGCCCAGTGACGACCGGCATGGAGCGCAGCCTGCCAATCAGGGTCACCTCGGGCTCGGGCCGGGCGCGATAGAAAGAACTATCGCGATGAATCACTATCACCTCTACCATCGCGACTCCTTAACCCGCCAGTGCAGAAAACAGGACAAGGCCAGGGGCGCTGCACATCGCCAGTAGCCCACCCGGCAGCAGCGCGCGCTCATCGCCCATAGCGCGCCGCCCAGTAGACAATCTGCGACGAAGTCCTGACCCAATAGCCGTGTATACGCAGCCGCCAGGTGCCGGGGGTCAGTGTGCCGGGAACTTGTGCTCGCTCAAAGACACCGCTCCAGGAATAGCCGCGTGCGCGCTCATTGCCGCTGGGATCCAACAGAAAAAGGTCGATCACGTTGTGGTCCTGCGCCGCAGTCTCTGGCCACCAGAGCGCCCCGTCCAGCACCCGCCGTCCAGCGCCGATATTGATCGGAATTTCGATCGTAGCGCTATTGACCACCGCGACCTTGCCCCAGAGCACATTGCCCCCGGTACCCATGCGCAACGGCCCTGCGCCGACCGTGTTGTTATAGGGCCAGGAATTCTGTCCCCAGAGGATCATCAACGCATAGGTCTGGCCGTTGTCGTAACTACCGAACTGACGCAGCCAGTTGCGTCCCAGCATCGCTGCCGCCGACGCATAGGGAGTGGCGCCGCTGGTGCCGCCATAGGTAGACAGGGCCGTGTCGCTTGAACCATGAGCCGTCTCGCTGCGGGTCGGGGCCTGGATATCTGGCTTGAAGCGGCCATCGGTGGCCGGGCCGCGGCTCTGCTGGATGTACTGGTTCTGGTTGTCGGTAAAGAAAGCACCCACACCGAGCACCTTGTGTGCGATCGCCGGCGAGCGTACAGTCGCGCTATCGGAGCCGAAATTGCCGTTGGCCGATACAAAGATCGCGCCGGCATCATAGGCGGCATCGGCCGCAGTGGCAATCGTACCGGTCTCGCTCTCATTGGCCTGCAATTCACCCACCAATACCCTGTCGAAAACCGCCACCGCGCGCTGGATGGCGCGGACCGTAGCGGTCGTGTTCAGTCCGCTTGTGTTGTAGATCCGCCAGCTGTCGACGCGGATCGCCGAGACGCCCCGAAACCGCTCTCCGCGATTGGCATTGCCAGACAGGATGCCCATGCTCGACGTGCCGTGCGGCCAGATGTCATTGCAGTCGAAATCAGCATTGCTGGTCTGGTTGCAGTTCACCCCGCCGTTGACGCAATCCCTGCAAAAAGCGATCCGGTCGGGATCGTTGAACATCGTGTGCGTGCTCCGCACCCCGGTGTCCAGAAGCCCGATCCACGGATTCGTGAGGTTCAGGTTGAAATATGGGTCCGAACGGATGTGCCCGCGCGCGACGATCGCGTCATTGTCCGGATTGCTGTCCTGCGGCGGTGACTCGCCGCCGAACACAGGCTGCAGATAAGTCACCGACTTGTCGCGCGACAGCCGTTGGATCTCGGTACGCGACAGCTCCACCGCAAAACTATTGGTGATCCAGAAATGCTCGAGGATCTTGCGCTTTTCGTTAAGCTGCATCTTCTCAAGAAAGGCACGCTGGCCGCGACTGCGCCGCGCCTCCAGATCGGCGATGACCTTGTCGACTTCGGCAAACCTCTCCTCACGCCGCTCATCCTCTTCAAGATCGGGCAGTAGCGGAATACGCACACCGTCGTCGCCGGCAAGCTTGACCACCACCTCAAAGATCTCACCCCGACGCGCTCGCTGCATCAGGTCGCGCAGGCCGGGACTGATCTTGCCAGGCGTGCGCGGCCCCCGCTCTTCACGGCGCTTCTTGCGCCTGAAGTCCTTGACCAGGTAATTCTCGCCAGAGAGCTGTACTTGTGTGACCCGCGCCTTGGCCGCATCCTCTTCCAGCTCGGCCTCATTGATCACGAACAATGGATCGACCCGCACACCCAGCGGGTTGTGATAATCCCCCGCGATCGCGTCTTTGCCGACCTGTTCGACGAGATTGCGCATTTCGCGCGACAAAGCGCGCATTTCCAGTTTGAAAGGCTTAAGATTTGGCATGATTTCTCTCCATATTAAGTGAATTTGAATTTAGTTTTGAAAAATTCTGCGAAAGACTAAACTAAGATTAAGTGTACTAATGAAAATACCAATTATGTGCCATCATACATCAGCAATTCCGCAACAAAATAATTGCTGTGGAGTAGAAAAAAGTTGTTGCTCAATTGCTGTCATACATTCCATAATTTTCTATTACAACCATTTTGTTTATCACCGGCGCCTCATAATCCCGGAAATAGCACCCGGGTCTATTGCAAAGTCCGCATTCGCCATTTTACCGTTTACTGAAACGGTGAGAAGGTTAAAGATGCAATGAGAAGAAGACTCGAATAAGGCTGAGAGAACCCGAAAAGAAAGAAATTTTACTAATTACGAACAAGTTATTAAATAATTCTAATTCACGATATAAAAATTCTTAAAAAATTATTATAAACTGTCCCGTCAAGAATCACTATATTCGGGAATCTTCCGGATGACAATTCCAATCTAGATCTTCTGCGAATCTGTTTTTCTTGAACAGTAATTTTATCTATAATTATTCTAAATAAGCCCTGCATTAAATATCCAATAAACACACTTATCCAGGCCAAAATAATTTTGAATTAGTTCCGTTCCGTTGCATTTTGGCCGGAGGTGAACTTGATATCAAAGAGCACAAGCAGGTAAAATGGTTGAAAAAAACTACATTTCTGAAATTTCTTAATTGGCTAGTCAAAATAGAATAGTATGCCGTAGAGAGAGCTTTTACCTTCGGAGTCAAGGGCAGGCGTGAACCTGCAAGATAGCATCAGATTAACAAGGGTGTAAATCAAGCCGTCGTTATGCCGGTATCTTCATCCGGATTATCGCTAATGGCAGATGCCTTTTTATTCGAAAGCCAGAAATCTGTCAAAGAAAGGTCAATTTCCGTGATAACGTCATCAGGTTGCTTCCGGCTTTTTATTCGAAAGCCAGATATCTGTCAAAGAAAGGCAGCATTCTATTTAATGCACGTCCATCATCTGTCCATAGTTTGTCACTGTGGTCACCGAGATATTCTTCTGCATAATGATGGATTCCCATATTTTCCAGCTTTTGACTGAACATTAATGATTCTTCTGGTACAAAATTAAATTCATCATTTCTGCCCCAATCCAATTTTAATGCAGTTAATTCCTTAAGGTTTTCAATATAATGATCGACCATTCCAAATGTGTTGTTTTGCTGCCACTGCTCCTCTATCATCTCATTTACAACCAAACTGTCACCAATCAGAGTGAACGGTAAATCAACATAAAAAGGTGGATTATCAAGATTTGGAGAAAAAGCACGCCCTGCAGCCACGATTACGTTAGCCATCCAGTTATCCGGATCCGTAACTAATTCTTCTCTTGTTTTGACTTCCACCACACTTCTATAAGCAGGATTGTTTATACCCCATACCTCTGATCCACCTAAACCTCCTGGTGAGAGCGCATATACCGCCGAAAAAACATCCGGGAATAGCATCCCCAGCCTGAGTGCTCCGGATCCACCCATGGAATGGCCGACAATACCCCTGCTGCTTCTGTCCGGGATTGTCCGGTATTTTTTATCAATATGAGATACCAGATCGATAGCGGTAAAATCAGCCCAATTACCGCCCAGTGATGAATTTATGTACATGCTACCCCGGTATTTGGTGTGATGATTCGGTATGACCACAATAACAGGTTTAATTTTCCCCAGTGCTATCGCTTTATCCAGAACTTTGTCAAATTGATCATCAGCAATTACCAGACTATCAGACCAGGTAAATCCATGCAGATAATATAAGACCGGGTATCTGCCTGTAGTCTCCTCATATCCGGCAGGAAGATAAATTGTGACTCTTCTTGTGGGATTTTCACCCAGTTCATTCTCCAATGAAGCTGAGTATAAATACTCTACCACAACTTTGCCAGCCGGATACTCTGCCAGAACAAGATTGGCACTTAGGATTAAAATAATCAGGAACATTAATTTTTTCATGATGATTGGTTTTGATTAAAGTGCTATAACAACCATTTTGTATATCAGTGGCGCCTCATACTCCCGGAAACAGGACCCGGTTCTATTTCAGAGTCCGCATTCGCCATTTTACTGAAACAGTGAGAAGGTTGATCTTAAGATTTGACCAAATTCAAATTGAACAAGAATTAATCTAATAGTGAGCCGGATTGAGATTACAGATCGATAACAGTACTTTGACTTAATCAGTTTTCCAAATAACTGCAAGATGCACTGAGAAGACTCGAAAATGTATATTCCTGGGAAAATCTGATAAGAAAGAAATTTTACTACTCACGTACAAGGTATAAAAAAATTCTAAAACACGAAAAAAACTCTGAAAAAATCATTCTCAACTTCCCAACAAACATCACTACATCCGGGGGAACAAATACATATCATAACCCCAAAGCACAAATATTATTCAAACTCGTCCTATGCAAAATAAAGGAAGCTGGTGGGATGATATAATTCATTTATGGAAAAACCATTTTCCTGCATTGTGATATATTTACCAAATGATTACTGTTACTTGCGCTATTATTGAAAACGGTGGTAAGGTGTTATGCGCTCAACGGAGTGAACTGATGCCTCTGCCGTTGAAATGGGAATTCCCGGGTGGTAAGATAGAAGCCGGTGAGGATCCTGAAGAATGTCTTAAACGGGAAATACTTGAAGAGCTTGGCATTGAAATTATCATCGTTGAGAGATTAATATCCAATACTCACACCTACCCTTATCAGAAGAGTTTAGAGCTAGTTCCTTTCCGCTGCAGTATTGCCGGAGGTAGACTTGATGTCAAAGAGCACAAGCAGGTTAAATGGCTGAAAAGATCAGACCTCAGGGAATTGGATTGGGCTGAGGCTGACATCCCGGTTTTAAATAATTATTTAACCGCTTATGAGTGATAATTCATCGGGCTGGCCGCAGCACCACCATGTTAAGTCCGTTCCCGGCTACGTTAATGCTGAGTCTTAATGGTTCGTCGGTGGTTGCTGTTGCGTTTCTGATATTTGTGGCCCGGAGTTGCGCCAGATCCGCGATCTTTCCTGCCTGTTCTGGTGTATATGCTCTTTGCTGTGACAGGAATCCTCCCTCAAAATTTTGTCCCCGCAGCTGTGCAATGGTAGCACGTAATTCATCCTCTGGTGCATTGAGAATTAAATCCTCAATTTCAGCGTACTGGTCGGCCATATACACCTGCAAAAAAGACAGAAGATCATTACGTGCATTTATAAATACCTCTCCTTCAGCTTCCTGAATGCGATCAACAATTCCATACCAGCGTTCATATGCAAGGCTATCCACATCTTTCAGGTCACGAAGCTCACGGGCCTCCTGAAAGTAGGAATTATGCTTACGGTCAAACCGGTATTCCGTGATGTCTACATCCCCGGTCCATTCCGTGTTAATGATCTCCAAGGCAGCCTCAAACAGTACATCAGACTGCGACTGGGTATCCTGTTCGTTGTGTGTGTACAGGATAAGCCGCACAACTCCCGCTTCATCGCGCGATGCGAAACCGCTTACTACATGTCCCCTCTCCTCGAACACCGGCAACAGCCAGTAATCATCGCCCATATCTGATAAAAGTGTCAGTACATGAAATATCGGGTTGGGTACCGTTTCTATCTGGTCTGCCCTGCCACCTCCACTATTATCCACCCGGATATTACGGCTGAGGCTGTTGTAGCCGTTAAAGTTTGCTGGAGGTGGCCAGGTTGTCATTATAGTTTCACCGTATGCAAAACGTGGATCACAGCCGGCTTTCCGCAACTGTCGGGTAACCAGATCAATGGTCCAGGTCTTGAAGTATCCGTTGCCAAGGTAGCTGTCAGAAAAAGCAGGATCGGGAATGGGACTCCATTCGGGACATGCTTCGTGCGAATTGATCCACAACTCCTTGAAAAATTCCTCATCTATTTCAAGTGCAGTTTGCTTCGCAATTTCAAGTTTCCGTGCTGACATGGTCGCATTATTGTACAGATGAATTGATATAAAATCACATGGGCTTCCC
The DNA here is from genome assembly GCA_007120695.1 of Bacteroidales bacterium. Classification (GTDB taxonomy): domain Bacteria; phylum Bacteroidota; class Bacteroidia; order Bacteroidales; family PUMT01; genus PXAP01. The sequence goes on from SKND01000122.1 coordinate 8,355, forward strand.
CTGCCTGCGTTCATGCTGCACAGAGTTTCCACACGGCGCGAACGCAGTCCATCCAGCCGTGGATCTGCATATGCCGCATTAACACGCTGCTCACCCGTTGCTTCCACACGCGGCGAACAGTGCATCAAGAAATCCTGCAATCGGAGGTTGGCGCCAAAAATACCACCAAGCTCCAGTCCCCCCACAAATACCTTGTCTGAATCGTAACCCCTGTCCTCGAAAGCACGCAGGATAGCATCAACAGTGTAATCGTAAAACCGAAGCAGCTCATCCCAGTCATCAAGCCAGAACCGGTTCAGATCAGGTTCATTGAAAACGCTCCAGACAAAATCCAGTGCTGCATCGCTGTAGCGGTCGATCAGATATCCCGTAATTGTCCTTGTAACCTCATGGTATTGCACATAATCCTTGGGTGCGACGCCAGACCTGCCTTGGGCGGAAAGACAACCCGGAGCATCCACGAAGTTGGGCATTACCCTTCGCCCGTAACGGGTCACCACCATATCCCACTCCTTGTTGACACGTTCCCAGTAATATACTGCAGTCCCGTGCGGATCAAAACGTCTCAGGTATGTTGCACCCGGAGCAAATAGACCGGGCATATCAGGGTTTTCGACAGTTGAGGGTGCTGCCGGATAATCGAGGCGCCAACCGCCAGCAGGTCCTGCGATGGGACTGATAAGAACGGTTCCGGCGGTATCATCTACGGCGAGCACCTCCGACAGCTCGTAATTGGTCCCGTCAGCCACCAGTACAATATAGCCAGGGTGGTAATCAGCGCTCACTGGACGGCCGGAAGGGATCCCATACTGCTGGTGACCAAAGAAATCTTCCAGATGCAACAGAAGGCCTTTCCCGGTAAGCTCTTCCATCTCTGTAATTCTGCGGGTTTCCTTTTCCCTCACAATATTCGGCAGACTGCCGGAGAAGATTGTTGAGCGGGAATGTTGGGTGCCGGTAAGCCAGAAGTCCCGCTGATAACTCCAGGCCCGCGGATGTATTTCGCGTGTCGTTGCCATCATTTCATAAGTCGGTCCGTATAATGATTCAGAGGTGCAGAACTGTACGTTGCAAAAGCCTGAGAAGAACGCACCATGCCACTTTACAGGAGGGGCATTAAAATCAATGCCAAGGTCCACTATGCCGGGTTCTTCCGCCGGTTCAGTTGTAAAACGCCACCTGTACGGACCTGCCGGCTGACGTATTCCTCCCCAAGCGCCGAAAGATAATGAAGAGGGACTATACAGCGGTGTGCCATCAGCAAATACCGCACCCTGTTCAGTTGAGGCCATAATGTGGACAATGTAGGTCTCTGAGGGTTTCAACGGTTGCCCCGGCTCAATATATACCGAGAGAAGGGCATTCTCCCGGCCGTCCAGTGGAAACAGGTTTATCTGGCCCGATACACCGGTTACAAATATCCCCCCTTCACTGATCAGATCGACCGTGTCAGTATCTTTTTCAGGCACCAACCTTACAGTCAGTGATTCCGGACACATCCTGTCCCCTTCAGACTCTTCCGGTACTGCCAGTTGAAAAAAGAAACTGGTGTTAAGTGGTACATGCACAGCATCCCTTACCGGCCGGGGATAGCCGTGCGGGTCCGGTGCCCTTTCGATCATTCTTACTGGGTTGACTTGTGCGGATAGCACACTGCATAAATGCCAGATCATCACAATTCCCAAAAACCTGTACAAGTCTTGTTTTGTGAATAGGTTCATAGCGCCAAAATTTATGTCTGGACTTCTTCATTTGTTCCGAAAGCTTGCGACCGGATTTATCGAACAAAATTCGTGAATATCTTGCCCTCTTGTTCCGGTTCTTTCACAGTGCCTTTCCCATTTTTAACCAGGTTCAGGGCCCATGCCATGTTTTTGCCCAGCACTCTCATTATTTGAATGCCTTCCTCATCCTGCAAGGCTTCTCCCGGCTTTAAACCGTGGATGATGTTCCAGTAATTTGATGTGGGCATTATCATCTCAGCATAATTGATGAAATGGTTCAACTGGTTAAATACCGAAATTCCGCCTGACCGTCTTACAGCAACGACAGAAGCGCCAACTTTGTGTCTAAACAGTCCGCCGTTTACACTGGAAACAAAAAATGCCCTGTCCAGGAATGATTTCATGGTACCACCGATACCCGAAAAATGAACCGGCGAACCCAAAATTATTCCATCGGCATTTTTCATTTGCTGTAACCAGCCATTCACCTCGTCATCTTTAGTGACGCATGTTTCATTCTTATGCCTGGAACAATAACCACAAGCAATGCAGCCTTTGATAGTTTTTTCTCCAACATGGATTATTTCGGTTGCCACGCCCTCCTTTTCCAGTTCATCAGCAACTATTCTTATTGCATGATAAGTATTGCCCTTCTGCCTGGGACTTCCGTTAAATGCGACAACCTTCATAGAATAAATTTTTATTGGGTTATTTAATGCGATCCATTCTGATCTGTATGGTCCGGCACGCAATTTAATAAAAAAATCACAGTGATAAGTATTCAGGCCGCCAGCCTCAGGCAAGTATTAATGTCGAAAGAAACTGTGCTTCCAACTTTCCAATCTGCAGTCTATAAGGATTTTCATGCAGCTGAGATAGCTTTCTCAAAACCGCCATTTCAGAATTTACTGTAAATATCCCTTTCGGGGAACAAAACGGAGGAGCAATTAACCGATCTGGGTCAAGACAAATGATTTAAATGCCTGTTTGCATTAATTGCCATATACCTGCTTTTATATTATATTCGCATTTGACGATGTCCTTGCTCAATGGAAATTTTTTCATCCGTCTGTGTGTAATTTGACTGCGTCGATTTTTCATGTAACCAGCTTTATATTTTGCTAACTATTTTTTACTTATTCGGACTGCAGGACAGGCTTATCGATCACAGCAGCAACTATCCTGGCCGGAAACTCTTATAAATAAAAAAATCTTTAATAGTATGGAGATATCAGAGAAGTTCTTTTATGACTTTACTGTTGATCAGGACCTGCTTGATGATTACGGACATGTGAATAATGCAAGGTATCTTGACCTGTATGAGGATGCGCGGTGGGACATACTAAATAAAAGCGGTTATGGCCAGGAAATGGTTAAAATGAGCAGAAAGGGTCCGGTAATTCTTGAAGTTAATGTCAGGTTTAAAAGTGAGTTGCTGCCCGGACAGAAGATCCGGATTGAAACCAACAGCAGAAGAAAAAATGACAAGATCTTCTATTTCGACCAGGTTATGATAAATGAAGATGGGAAAGAAGCAAGCAGAGCAGTATTCACCTATTCCTTATTTGATCTTGAAAAAAGAAGAATGATTAAACCCGATGAAGGCTGGCTGAAAGCTTTTGGTTTCGGATGAAAAATCAGTCAACCGGCCTGTGGACCTACCCCATAAATCAGGACGCTAAGTTAAGATAAGCATACATTCTTTGCCTACCTTCTCGTCAAAATCAACCAAACTTCTGGCATTCATGTACGAGAGGATTCCATTCTTCCACAACCAGTTATAGGTGTAGATCCGGGTGTTCGAATACCGAGCCCCTTTAAGCAACTGGTTGGCACGTTCAATTACTTTTTCGATTTCCATAACTTTTGTTTTTAATGTTGTTTTTGTAATATGCCACATCAAAGTTATGGAAGGTGATTATGGAAAGCTTTCCATAACCATGGACCGAGTTACCGTAAATACCAGGGTGAATTACTTCAGAAAAGATACAAGCAATTAAAGGAGGCCAAAACTGAGAAAACTGAAACAGGCTAATGATTAATGTATTATACCGTTATTACATGAAGGTGCTGACAAGAAGTTGGCACCCTTTTTATTTAGCGCCAAAGGGCAGAAACAAGGAAATAATTAATGCTGATTTTAATCTAAAAATGAAACAACGAATCTTTACCGGAAAATCCTTTTTTACTCCCGGCTACATCCTTTACCAGTGTAGTATTACAAAGTGGTGGTACGATTTTATCTTGTTAGGTGGTACCGGTGGTGACCGGTTTTAAAAGACTTTGTTTAATAATACCTCCACATATGATGTTATTTATTTTGATATAATGAA
>SKND01000426.1 GCA_007120695.1 Bacteroidales bacterium
AACCTAAACCTAAACCTAAAAATGCCTGCGCATATAATAATTCTGTATTTATGACGCTTTAAGGGGCCGTTTCCCTAATTCAATTACCTTAAAAAATCAATTGCTCTCAATTACCTCTCCTGTTTCCCTGTAGAGGCACAGTCAGCATTAATCAACATCTTCCAACAAAACTAAGTAAGACCGGTTACTTGGTGTTGTCAGCTTAATGCTTCCTCGTTTTCCCCAATCGGTAATATATCCTTCCCATTCTACCTTTACTAATTCCGGTTCCGACCAGGTTAAGTTATCTATATCAAGCCACTTGACTTTCAATGAATCCATATATATCCATGGGTCAAGATTTATCTGAACACGTTTATTGATTCCGGAGCCCCAGGTTTCGGCGGGACGATGAAAACGACTTGCTGCACAACCGGCGAATATGTTACGCCAAAATCTGTTTACTGCTTCAGTTTCTGTTCCTGCAGAATAGTTAACCCCTTCACCTGATCCATATACTTTTTCATTATTCATTGGCATAGGGCCGGCAGAATGTGTAGCGATTTTTTTTCGCCAATTCATTATGTTATCCCAATGGGCCGGCCCCTTCCCTCCTCTTGAATTCTGGTTGTTCTGTGAAATTTCAATAAAACTGTATATCTCATGATTTGTCAATACTTGTCTAACTGACATGGAAGGATCAAATTGCATTGTTGTAACATAGGCTTTCCTTCCCAAATTTTTAGCTGTTTGGTTGATATCTTGTGCCCAGAAATTTTCCCATATTTCACCTTCACTGCTTTCGTTATTAATGTTGTATAAAACATTATCATATAAGAAGGTAATAGAAAGGAGTTTATTAATAAAATTCCACCTGTTCTTTTTTCCAGGAAAAATTCATTAATATTCCTCTAAAGTTCAGTCACCATACAGAAACAATAATTAAGTCCTTGCGGGTCAGTTCCTTTCAAGAACTATAACTGAAGCAATTTCATCCGGAGCTGTTTCAGGAAGCTGCAAAACAATCCCGTTCTCCTTACTCTCAAATAAGAGCTGAGACTTTCCGCTATCAGAGAGCAGCCATGCCACGCCTATACCGTTTATGTCAGCTACATTCAGTTCGCCATTAGCCGGCCAGTCAAATACATGTGCGTAAACCAGGTTATCCTTAACCGTATATCTTCCCCATTCAGGGCGGTCAACCGGACTTGGGTCGGCGCCGTATATCGCCTCTCCGTATAACTTCAGCCAGTCCCCCATATCTTTCAGCCTTTCAACACTAGGGTCAGGAATAATACCTTCGGCTGTAGGTCCCACATTGAGCAGAAGGTTGCCCCCCTTGGATGCTATATCCACAAGGTCGCGGATAAGTGTTTCGGAAGACTTCCAGTTATGATCAAAATGCTTGTACCCCCAGGTATCGTTCATTGTTAAACAAGATTCCCATTTAAGTCCGGGCATTCCGGTTGCAGGTATCTGCTTTTCAGGTGTGCCGAAATCTCCCGCAAAATCACCTTCAGCGTCCATTCCCTCCATGCCCTGCCTCCCCTTGTCGACCCTGTTGTTTATTATCAGATCAGGCTTGATATTCCTAAGGTAGTTATATATATCCTTACCCATTTCGGTTGTATAGTCGGGTACCCACTCACCGTCAAACCAGATCACCCCTATATCTCCATAACCCGTCAGAAGCTCCTTTAACTGGGGCTTCATATATTCTTCAATATAGCGTGAAAAATTCGGGTTTACATTTCCGGATCCCCTTCCCTGGTTATAATCAGGTTCAAAAATAGACTGCGCATCCGGATGGTACCAGTCCATTATCGAATAATAGAAGCCGAGCCTGATCCCCTCCCTTTCGCAAGCCTCAGCCAGTTCCTTCAGTATATCGCGTTTAAACGGAGTGGCTGAAACAATATTCCAGTCAGTATATTTTGTATCCCACAGGCAAAAGCCATCATGATGCTTAGATGTTATCACTATGTATTTCATTCCGGCATCCTTTGCAATTGAGACCCATTCATCGGCATCAAATTTTACGGGATTGAACTGAGGTGCAAACTGCTCATATTCGGCAATTGGTATCTGCAGACTGTTCATTATCCATTCACCAATACCTTCAACTTTCCTGCCCTTGTATTCTCCGGCAGGCACTGCATAAAGTCCCCAGTGTATGAACATACCGAATTTTGCTTCATCCCACCATTCCATCCTGGCCTTTATGTCTTCCTCCGACTCATTAAGGTAGTCAACCGGGGGCTGACTGCAGCCGGACATCAGCAAAAGTGCAATTGTCATGATTCCTGAAAAAATGTAGGTTTTCATCATTAATGATTTAAGTAAAAGATATGATATCTTCATATTCAAATAAAAATAAAAATAAACCTGATTATCTGGAATAAATTCACGTCTGGTTTTAGGTTTAGGTTTGTTTTTCAATACCGGGTTTAAATGGTTTATTATTACCTGTTACAAAAAATCAGCCCCGCCACGGCCGGGATCTTTGTTTTACATTGGAAAGTGCATTGAGGGCTATATTGCTGTCTTCAACTACTTGAAAATCATACATGCCGACGCAAACAAAGTCAGCTCCGGCTTCAAATGCAGCCAGGAATCCCTCTTCCGGTCTTATTGCTCCCGCAGCCAAAATCTTAAATGCGATCCAGGGTTCCTCCAACCGGTTCATAAACGCCATCGTCTTTTGCGGATCATCACACCAGATGCTCTCAACATCCTTCTGATCAGGGGAAACCTGGGCGGACCAGTAGTTGTGGTTATGAAAGGTTTTAACCCAGAAATCGGGTTTTATTCCCTGTGCAACACAAGCTTCAACTGTCTCCAGCCTGTGCGCACCAATACCGGCAGGTTTACCATAATTGCGAATTAATTCCAGTACCTTCTTTATGTCGTCAAAATTACCCGCTGCTACAGCACTATCGGCATAACCCCCATGATAATACATGGCAGATGCCCCGGCTTCTTCCGACATCTTAACCCCCTCCTGAATACCTCCGTGATACCCGCAATCAGAGATAAACTTCATCCTGCCGGAGGTTTCCTTCCAGTACTTGTTTATCACCCTGGCCAGGGAAGGATTGGTTATTATAGCATTAATACCGCATTTTTCTGCCAGATCCATAGTCCCCAAAACCTTGCGGTCATCATGATAGCTTTTTACCAGTTGGGAGGCATATATCAGGTCACGTGCATGCGCCCACCCGCCAATAAGGTTTCCGCCCATGATCAGGCGGCTAAGCTCCATATCACCGATTTTGCCCTTAGGTATCTCTCCCTTCAGATCATCAAGCTGAGAATAATTAAAACTCAACAGGGTGGCCCCCGTTGTTCCATCCGTCTGATCCGTCAGAAATTTCTCCTCCCAGCTGTCCCACTTTTTCTTCTTGTAAAGCGCATATGCAAATGCCCCAAGCA
>SKND01000232.1 GCA_007120695.1 Bacteroidales bacterium
AGGCCCGGCAGATCTCAGTTGACACCAATTGCATTGACTGCCACAGCCATTTACTATCATACAGTGGTTATATCTTCGGAGATGGCTGAATTGATAGGAATGACTGAAAAGGCTAAAGAACTTACCCTGGTGGGTGATGAAATCAGGCAGGCTTTTAATGACAGGTTTTATGATAGCGAGACAAAGGTCTATTCCACAGGAAGCCAGACAGCTATGGCCATGCCTTTGTATCTGGGACTGGTGCATGAAGATGATCGTGAAGCAGTTCTGGCAAACCTGATCAGATCCATTGAGAGCTCCGGCAAGGCTCTTACTGCGGGAGATGTGGGGTTTTTCTATCTGATCAGGGCGCTTACTGAAGGAGATGCTTCTCAACTGATTTTTGAGATGAACAACCGCACCGATGTTCCCGGTTACGGGTATCAGTTGAAAAGAGGTGCCACATCCCTGACAGAATCATGGGCAGCCCTCGAAACTTCTTCACACAATCACCTGATGCTGGGTCATATCATGGACTGGTTTTATGGTGGACTTGCAGGTATTCGTCAGACCGGCAATTCAACAGCCTACCGCAATATTCTTATTGAGCCCCATTTTATCGGAGAAATCCAGTGGGTCAATGCAGATTTTGAAACACCCCATGGTACCGTAATATCTAGTTGGAAAAGGGAGGGAGATGAAATATACCTGCATGTCAGGATTCCTGTCAATACAGTGGCAAATATTATTATTTCAGTAACTTCGCCGGACAGGGTAACTGAAAGCGGGATACCTGTCCGGCAATCGGAACATATAGAAATTGCAGGATCTTTTGACGGGAAACTTGGTCTGGTTATCGGATCAGGTGATTACCGGTTTCGCTTTGAAAATTAATTATGAGACATATTCTTGAGTTAAAAATAGGATAAGAAACATTTATGGCTCTGTTTTTAATTGATGATTCAGGTAGCTAAGGGTTTTGAAATTCTACTATACCCGGAACCCGGGCTATTAACACAACATATGATTGTTCTGTAAATTTTTGCTTTTTATGAACTTAAAATTTGGAATAATGAACCCATCAAAAAAACTTTTTTCTGGATTTTCAATACTTTTCTGCTTGATTATTGCCTTCACTGCTTGCCAGCAGGATAGAAATGAAGTGGCTTACGAGACAAAGATAAATGATTATAAGAGTCTGATCGATAATTTCAGAAATCCTGATTCAGAATATCGTTCTGTTCCACTTTGGGTGTGGCATGAAGTTATCACGAAGGAAAAAATTGACCTGAAGCTTGCAGAGTTTAAGGATAAGGGGTTTGGGGGATTTTTTGTGCATCCCAGGTATGGAATGATAACAGAGTACCTTTCAGATGATTGGTATGAAATGTTCGGGTATACACTTGAAGTGGCAGAAGAGCTGGGGTTATATGTTTGGATATACGACGAAAATTCATATCCCAGTGGTTTTGCAGGAGGTTTGGTACCTCATTATATGCCTGATTCATACAAGCATGGCCAGTCCATACGAATTCACAGGACAAATGAATTCAAAATTGACCCGGATCTGAGATACCTGCATTATTTTGAGGTCATGCCGAACGGCGATTTGGTTGAATTTGATAATCCTGATGAAAGAACAGGAGATAAAGGAGAATTTGTTTTATTTGAGATTGTTAATTATCCAACCACCAAGTGGCATGCAGGGCATTCATATGTCGACCTGCTTTATCCGGGGGTAACTGAAAAATTTATGGAGATTGCAATTGAGGGTTACCAGGAAAGGTTTGGTGAACATTTTGGGAATCTGATACCCGGAGTATTTACTGATGAACCCAATATTGCTCCAACAGGGGGCAGGACAGCTGTAAAATGGACTCCCGATCTCTATGAGGAATTTGAAAAACGATGGGGTTACAGGCTTCAGGATAACCTGCTTTCACTTTTTGAGGAGGCTGGAGACTGGAAAAGGGTAAGACATAATTATTTTCAGCTTTTGCTTCAGATGTTTATAGACCGTTTTGCAAAACCATGGTTTGAGTATACGGAGGAACATCAGCTTAAATGGACCGGGCACTACTGGGAACATGGCTGGCCCAGTCCGCACCATGGAGGGGATAACATGGCCATGTATGCATGGCATCAGGTTCCGGGAATTGACCTTTTGTTCAACACTATTTTTACAACTGAACGGCCTACACAATTTGGCAATGTCAGAAATGTAAAGGAGGTAAGAAGCGTGGCTAACCAGACAGGGAGGACTCGAACACTGTCGGAAACATACGGTGGTGCCGGTTGGGAGCTTACCTTCGAGGATATGAAAAGGCTGGGTGACTGGATGTATGTGCTTGGAGTTAATTTCATGAACCAGCACATGACTCATACAACACTCCTGGGGGACAGGAAGCATGATTACCCGCAATTCTTTTCCTACCATTCCCCATGGTGGGATCTTTACGGTTACCAGAATGATTATTTTGCAAGGCTGTCGGTGGCAATGTCGGCCGGCAGACAAAAAAACAATATCCTGGTTATTGAACCTACTACCAGCACGTGGATGCATTATTCTTCCTATAGTCGTGACCCATATATAAATGAGATTGGTGACAACTTTCATGATCTTCTGGACAAACTTGAACAGTACAAGATAGCATATGACCTGGGCTCTGAAAATATCATAAAGGATATCGGTGCAATTGACAACGGCCATTTTGTCGTGGGAGAAGCTCAATACGATCTTGTAGTTCTTCCTTTCGGAATGAAAAATATTGACAGACCCACTTTTTCGCTCCTGGAGCAGTATCTGGAATCAGGCGGCAGGGTTGTTTCACTGCAAACAATACCTGACCGGATAGAAGGCGCTGAATCCGATGATGTTGTAAAGCTTATGAATGATTATGAAGATCAGTGGAAACATTCCTCCTGTTTTACGGATGCCGATGTTTATCAGTTATTTGAAAATAGGAATCTGAAGTTCAGCGAGTCTTCCATGATGTCTAAATGGTTTTTTCATCATGTAAGAGAGTTGGACGACGGAAGGCTGGTATTCCTTGTGAACACATCTCCTGATGAAATCTTCGAGGGTAATTTTACTGCAGTTGGAAAAACAGTTATTGGGCTTGATCCTGCCACGGGTGATGAAGCTTCCTATCCTTTTACCTCAGGAGAAGAAGATATAAATGTTGAATTTCTGATCAGGCCCGCCGGATCTCTGTTACTCTTTATATCCGATGATGAAATGGAGGTTTCAGTCCCTCATGAAAAGCCTGAAGCAGATATAATACTGGAGACCGGTATCAGTGCTGTAAGACCATTAACCGAAAATATGCTGACCCTTGATTATGGTGAGCTATTCTTGAATGGCGAATCACATGGTAGAATGTATTACTATGCAGCTGGCAATATAATCTGGCAGGATCATGGATATCCTGACAATCCCTGGGCAAATTCAATCCAGTTTAAAACTGAATTGATTGATGCCGATACTTTTGCAATCGATACAGGATTCGAGTTTGTATACGACTTCAATATCTCGGAAGGGACAGATCTGTTATCCATGACAGCTGTAGCTGAAAGACCTGAAATATTCAAGCTGTCAATAAATGATATCAGCCTGGAACCAATCCCGGATAGATGGTTTCTGGATAAGGATTTTGTTGTGTATGCCATAGGTGAGCACCTTAATGCCGGGGAAAACAAAATCAAGCTTAAGGTTGAGCCAATGAGTATGCTGGCAGAGTTGCATACTATTTATCTTACTGGTAACTTTTCACTTCGCAGTGCAGAAAAAGGTTGGGACATATTCCCTTTAGAGCCATTATCTATTGGGTCATGGAAAGAGTCAGGCTATCCTTTCTACTCCGGTCAGGTTATGTATACAAAGAATCAGTCATTTTCTGAGGTACCGGAAAGAGCTGTTGTTCAGCTTGGGGAATGGGAGGGTACCGTTGCTGAAGTCAGAGTTAATGACCAGCATGCCGGGATAATACAACAACTTCCCTACCAGGCAGATATAACAGATTGGCTCGTTACGGGCGATAACAAGGTTGAGGTAATAGTATACGGATCGCATAAAAACCTGCTGGGTCCGCACCACAATGTTACCAGAAGAGGTATTGCAACCCCGTGGGATTTTAAGAGTGCTCCTGATATCCAACCTCCAGGAGAGGAATATGACCAGCTTGATTACGGCTTATTGGAAGATTTTAGCATTAAGGTAGCAAGTAAATAAATTAAACTTTTAAACGATGCGAGCTTTTAAATATTTTTTAAACCTGAATATGACAAAACTACCAGTAATAGTTTCTGTATTGTTTTTACTTAATGCCTGTGGCGGAATGCAGGACCAGGCAGACAGAGAAGGCTTGTCTGATAGTGGTGATGCACTCTGGATTGGAGATGGAAGTGAAGAACCCGAAAAAGATTCATTGCATTACCTTGATGATCCTGCTCCCGTCTTCCGGAAGGAATTCAAGGCAGAAAACGAAATCAAGACGGCAACTCTCTATATAACGGCAGCAGGTTATTATACTGCAACAATAAATGGATCAAGGGTCGGAAAAGACATGTTTGAACCTGCCTGGACCGATTTCTCAAAACGGATTTACTATTCGGGATATGATGTAACCTCACAGTTGCAAAACGGGAACAATTGTCTTGGTGTGATGCTGGGTAACGGATTTTATAATCCACTTCCCCTGAGGATGTGGGGCCATAGAAATCTCAGGGAGCCTCTAACGGTTGGCAGGCCCGTTTTCATTGCCCGGCTTTTAATTGAATATGAAGACGGCAGCGCAGAGGAAATAGTTACAGATGAGACCTGGAAGTTTTCTTATGGTCCGGTTATAAAGAATAATGTATTCCTTGGCGAGGTATATGATGCCCGGAGGGAGATTCCAGGATGGAACATGCCCGGGTATAATGACCGGTCCTGGGAGAATGCCTTATTAAGTGAGGGACCCGGTGGAGAACTGCAGAAAACATTTTTTCCCCCGATGCAGATAACCCAAAGAATAACTCCGGTAGAGATCTATACTTGTCCCTCTGATAAAGCTAATTTTATTGCAGATATGGGGGTTAATTTTACCGGCACATACAGGATAAGAATATCGGGTAATACCGGCGACAGTATCACCTTAAGATTTGGTGAAAGGATATATGAAGATGGTACACTTAATCCAATGACCGCTGTTTGCGGTCAGATTAAAAGGCCGGGTATGGGTGGTCCAGGCGCACCTGATATAGCCTGGCAATCTGATGTGTTTATTATCGGCGATAATACGGACATCTGGTACAGTCCTGAATATACTTACCACACCTACAGGTACATGGAGATTTCAGGCCTGGAAAAAATGCCGGAGATATCTGATATCGAGGGCTTGTTCATTCATAATAATGTGACCGCTAACAACACTTTCACCACCTCATCTGATCTTATCAACTCCATACAGGACATGACGGAAAGAACCTTCCTGGCAAATCTTATAAGCGTGCAGGCTGATTGTCCGGCAAGAGAGAAATTCGGATATGGCGGCGACATTAATGCTGTCAGTGAGGCTTATATATATAATTACGACATGCAGTCATTCTACCGCAAAACAGTATATGACTGGCTGGATGCTATGAATGATTCCGTATTTGTTGATACGGCACCCTATGTTGGTATAAGGTATTGCGGGATCAGCTGGGAGTCAGCGTTTCTTATCACTCAGTATTATCTCTATTTATATTATAATGACACTGAATTAGTTGAAGAACTGTATGATATAAACAATCAGTGGATGGATAAAGTAGCAAGGATTCATCCTGAAAAAATTGTTAATAGCGGACTAAGTGATCATGAATCTCTATTGCCGGTTCCCGTGCAACTGACAGGGACCTCCCATTACCTTAAATGTGCCAGGATAATGCAGGTATTTGCTTCAGTTATGGATGATAAGGAAAACGAGGAGAAATACAGACGGCTGGCAACAGAATTAGAGGGTCTTATCAGGGCTGAATTCTGGGACAAATCTGTGGAAGGCCCGATAAACAGGCAAACCCTGTTTGCAAGTTTACTTTACTATGATATCGTTCCCGCTGATGAAACCGATGCTGCAGTAGATTCATTGCTGAAAGCAGTAAATAATGCTCCTTCCGGGCATTTTATTACGGGAATATTTGGCACTAAATATATACTTGAGGCACTTTCTCGCAGCAACTCAGCAAACCTGGTATATGACATTGTTAACAGTACATCCTACCCCGGCTGGGGTCATATGATAGACCGTGGAGCTACCACATTGTGGGAAACATGGAGGGAAAGTGACAATACTTATTCCAATTGCCATCCCATGTTCGGATCGGTATCGGAATGGTTCTATAGATGGCTTGGCGGCATCAGGCCTGATCCTGGTAACCCGGGCTTTGAAAAATTCATTTTATCACCATCAACACCCGATGGTCTCAGCTATGTTAATTCCAGTTACCATTCCCCTTTCGGGGAAATTATATCAAACTGGGAAAAGAAGGGGCCTGATAACTGCAGGTATGAAATGAAGGTTCCCCTCGGCAGCACAGCTAATGTCATATTGCAGGTAAATGAAGCACAAAGGGTTAATATCGAAAAAAAATATGACAACAATTTTGATCCCGGACTGATTGATGGTCTGCAATCAGGCAATTTTGAGCTTGATGAAGGAGAGTATATAATTGTCATTTCACCAGATATGAAATAAGAATTATATTATGATGTTTAATGATATTTGACTTAATTTTGGTAATTATTCAGGTGTCCATAAAATTATAAAAATATGTGATCTCCCTGTGATAGATTTTATTCTTTTAAATCAATGCAATCATAATTTGGTCATTAATCAATACAATACAATTCAATACAATTCAATTCAATGATGAACCACATTTTACCTAAATCTTTGGCATTACTGACAATTGGAGCAGGATTTGCTTCGTGTTCCCCGAGTAATATTGAATCTCAACGCCCGAATATATTGTTTATTATGACTGATGATCATACCCAGCAGGCCTTACATGCTTATGGTCAAGGCTTGCTGGATACAGTCCTTTTTCCCAATATGGATCGCCTGGCAAAAGAAGGAGCTATTTTCATGCAGAGTTTTGTCACAAATTCCATTTGTGCACCAAGCCGTGCCGTTATGCTGACGGGTAAACACAGCCATATTAACGGGAAGATTGATAATTCAGTGCCATTTGACTGGGATCAGCAAAATTACCCTAAGTTGTTGCAGCAGGCTGGTTATCAGACTGCGCTGATTGGGAAGATACACCTTGCCGGGGCCCCCCAGGGATACGACTACTCCATGACACTGCCTGGGCAGGGCAGTTATTACAATCCTGAATTTATTAAGAATGGGGAAGAGAGATTACATTTTGAGGGTCACTGTGAACGGATAATTCCAGATTTTGTGGTAGACTGGCTTGATAATGAGTGGGACAGAAACAGGCCTTTTGCCATAAATTATCATACCAAGGCACCCCATCGTAACTGGATGCCTGAGCCTGAATACCTTGATTTTCTGGAAGATCATGTGTTTGATTTTCCAGAAAACTTTTTTGATGACTATGAGGGGAGGGGTACAGCGGCCCGTGAACAGGAGATGGAAATTGTAAATCATATGTATTGGGGGTGGGATATGAAATTTGAGAATAATCCCTTTACCGGAGAACCAAGTCGTTTAGCTGCACCATTTGGCCGGATGACCGATGAGCAGATGGCGGACTGGAATGCGGTTTATGGTCCGCCGAATGAAGCTTTTCTAAAGGAAATGCCGGAGGGCAGGGAACTTGCAAAATTCATGTACCACCGGTATTTACGCGACTATCTTAAAACTGTAAAGTCGGTAGACGATGGAATTGGGCAGGTTCTCGGGTATTTGGAAGACAATGGATTATTGGAAAACACCGTTGTAATATATACATCCGATCAGGGTTTTTACCTGGGCGAGCATGGATGGTACGATAAACGGTTCATGTATGAAGAATCTTTCAGCACTCCACTTTTGGTACGGTTTCCAGGGGAGATAAGTCCCGGCACTAAAGTTCATGAAATGGTAGTCAATCTGGATCTTGCACCAACTATTCTGGATTATGCCGGCGTTGAGATACCATCCGATATGCAGGGAGCATCATGGCGTGAAATTGCAACCGGAAAAAAAGTTCCCTGGCGCGACGCAGTCTATTATCATTACTATGAGTATCCATCAGTGCACATGGTGAAGAGGCATTACGGGGTGCGGACTGACCGTTATAAACTTATCCATTTTTATTATGATGTGGATGAGTGGGAGCTATATGACCTGGAGGAAGACCCCAACGAGATGCAAAGCGTGTATGGCGATCCTGCTTATGCGGAAATTCAGGGTATGTTGCACAAAAGGCTGCTGGAACTTCGCGAACAATATGGCGACTCCGACGAGCTGCAACAGCAGTTTTTAAATGAATTTCTGGAAAGAAGCAGGAACTAGCTTATAGATATGCCCGGGATCTTAATTTTTCTTTTTTGATTTAGCTTCATTAAAAAACCCACGTTCTTAGAACGTGGTCATGTCCTGGCGGGGCTTTGCCGGTATTTATTAAGTCAGCGATCCGAAGAGCGATCAAATGATTGCAATTACTTATCTGTATCGTTCCAAATTTGCTGGTGAAGTGATTGCCACCACCAACTGAGCCAAAACACTGCCACTGTTTCATGCTACCAGTATAATTGATATTCCCTGAAGCTGCCTGATGAACTGCACCGGACAAGGTATTTCTAAGTTTGTGATTTAACAAGGTTAAAGCAGGTAATTAAAGTCTGAACCAAATTAAAGAGGATAAATGCAAAGTTAAATCATTGCATAGTGATTTCTTTGATCAGTTTTTCAGTCTGAGATCTAACAAATGCATTTTCGTTGGATGCAAGTCTGTTCAAAATTGATTCTATACGTTTATCTGTATAATGTTCAGGGTGAATTAACTGGAAAATCGGATTCAAAGCTCCTATACCAATATTTTGTTCAGCGAACAGCTCTAATAATTTCAGAACTACTTCAGAATCTGTATTTTCAAGTGCCACGAATCTCCAGATTATTTCTTGTTTTCTATGCTGATCAACTTCACGCAAAACAGATAATAAAAAACTTTGTTCAGCTGTATCAGTTAGCTGTCCTGGTTGAAAATAATCTAATGCATGCTGAGAAATGCGGGGGTTGTCAGATTGTATCATATTGGCAATTATTTCATAAAACTCCTTATGATATTCCGGATTGTTATTTATATAATTAATAGCCCATTTTTGATAAACAGGATTTTCATTTTCAAATAGCAGTCTGAGATATTCCTGGTTTACCCTCTTATCTAAAAGAGAAATTATTTTGTCTCTTGTATGTCCATATACAGTATGCCATAAAGTATGACAAGTATATATAGCACCTTTAACGGTTATATGTTCCAAACCAGGATCTGTTGCAGATGTAATGCCGTCTACCCCTTTAAGTTTATTAGATTCTTCTTCAATGGTCAAATCTGCGGGTTCTAAATTTCTGAGAATGGATGAAGGATTACTCAATACATTATCAAGTTTTTTGTAATCAGCAAAGTCAAATTCTGTATTATCCGATTTTGTCAATGGGTTATTATCAGTGAGTTGAATACCCAGATAATTTCCCACCCCATCCCAAAATAACCATAATTCAATCATTTTACATTCACCGGTCATACAAACATCTTTAAAAATTTCACGACCAAACCAGACGGTAATTCCCCTTTCATCCTGGAGCTCATAAATTTCTTGTCCCGATAAAGAATCAATTTTATCAGGAAAAGGATGAGTCAGCAAATTCCCCTCCATATCCCAAAAACCCTTATCAGGTTTCTTTGTATACACCTGCGTTTGTATTGGTGTTAGGAATAAAAAAGGTAGAATTAAGAATAAAATATTTGGTTTCATATTCTTTTTGTTTACCGCCGTATATCAATAAAAACAAACCAATAATAATTTTGTTTCCCGTCTCAATTAATTTAGGTTTCAATTTACATAAAAGATCTTGTTTCAAATCCAATAATCAAGATAAGCATGTAAAGTCAACAAAATCACCTCTTTCAATTTGACTTTCAAAAGTTAATGCATTGGCAGTCATTTCAAACAAAAAATATAAATAAAAAGTTATTTTATGCATTGATACGAATAATTCAGACTAGTATCTTGCCTGCAATATTTATGTATAAGACCATAATATTTCACTTTAAGCATATATATCTTTAAGGTACTCTGGTGAAAGGATTTAATAAGTAAAGTATAGCAATTGATAAATTTCAATAGAAGTGATATCAGGTATTAGTTTGGGTTTGTAATGTTCCGCCCCTGTATTTAAAAAGGTTTGGTAGTTCCTTTTATTTACAGGGGTTTTTTTAAATGAAACCTTCATAATATAGAGTACCTTGTTTACATATATTCCTGATCATAGAATTTGAATATCTTCTTCCTATTACGATGATTATTGATAAATAAGGGTTGGTTTTTATTTAAAATGAAATTCAGGCAAAATCTATAAATAAATAGTTGTTTTATGTATTGACTTTGAAAATAAATGACTTTACATTTCCAAATTAAACAAATACTTTAAATCCACAGTCATAAAAAACATTTATATAGTCCGGCATCTATCAATAAAACTATATAAGGGAAAGGAAATTCTAACATTAAAAACCAAATTGCCTATGCAGAACTTTACAAAGTTTTCAATGAATCTCTATGATA
This sequence comes from Bacteroidales bacterium, assembly GCA_007120695.1. GTDB lineage: Bacteria > Bacteroidota > Bacteroidia > Bacteroidales > PUMT01 > PXAP01. Next base: position 10,736 of record SKND01000232.1, read on the forward strand.
CTACGTATCACAAAAAGTAATAAATAAAACAAGGGGATCGACTTCGTCGATCTAAAATAGGCTATTATCCTAATATAGAATATAAACTAACCACTAAACTTAATTGACAGAATAATAGCTTTTTATACTTGTATTAACAGAGGTGAATTATTTTTTGCAAAAATTCAATAAACCAGTTAACATTAATCAAAACCTTTAATTTCATGACAAAATCAGAAATTAATTATCTAATCAACCTAAATCTCACTTTATGAAAACAAAAATTATTCGAAAGCTGGGTTATCCAAAAGATTATGTAATAAGGATTCTTGGCATTCCTTGTTTACTTATTTTTTTAACCTTTTTAATCAATAATCAGGTCTATGCATTAGATTCAGATTACGAATCGATGCAAAGGGAAATTACAGGACAAGTTATTGATGCCGAAACCGGAGAGCCACTTCCTGGTGTTAACATTCTGATAGAGGGTACCAGCATTGGCGTAGTAACCGATTTAGATGGGTACTACAAGATTGAAGCAGCTGTTAACGATGTGCTTGTTTTTTCTTATGTAGGTTTCCTTTCTGCAAGAATTGTTGTTGATGATCAGGGGGTGGTTAATATTGAGTTATCACCTGATCTGGCCAGACTTGACGAAGTAGTTGTCATCGGTTATGGTACAGCCCGACGCAGGGATATTACCGGTACTGTAAGCAGTGTTAATATTGAAGACAGTCCGGTTTCTATGATGCCAAATGTAAATGCACTATCAGCCTTAAGAGCAACAACTCCCGGCTTAAATATTGGAGCCACAAATACAGCAGGGGGAAGTCCCCAGTCCTTATTAATCAGGGGACAAAACTCCATATCAGCTTCAAATTATCCATTAATAGTGTTGGATGGTGTAATGTACCTCGGAAGTATCAATGATATAAACCCGGCCGATATTGCATCAGTTGATGTTTTAAGAGATGCGTCATCAACAGCTGTGTATGGTTCAAGAGCTGCAAATGGTGTAATTATTATTAATACGAAAAGGGGCCGAACAGAAAAACCAACACTTTCCTTTACAACTAATACAGGCATATACCGCTGGATTCAACGGCCCCAGATGGCAAGTAATGAACGTAGGCTGGAAAAATATGGTACTCATGTTGGGTCTGATGACCCAATGGAATTTTTATATCCTAATGAGCGTAAAAATTATGCAGCTGGCAGATACTATCATGTCCCTGATATAATATCCAGGACAGGAAATATTCAGGATCACCAATTAAGTATCTCCGGCGGACTTGATAATTTAAATTATTTTCTGTCAACCGGTTTTACTGATCAGAAAGGAGTGATGATTGGAGATGATTATAACAGGATTTCTTTAAGAGGGCGTGTCAACACCTACATTACTGACTGGCTGCAAATAGGAGTTGATGGCAGGTATAATCGTTCAGATTACTCTGGTGTGGGAGTTCCAACTGGCACCATTAGATACGGTGATTCATATGAAGAATATTACCGGGGTGATCCGGAAGACGGACTTCTAGAAAAGTGGCCCTTTACAGAAAGGGCACCCGGCATAATGCCTTATTCAATGAATCCTTTATGGCCAACAAACGCTAATCCTGATCATGTTCTGGATGATGTGAATCTTCAGGATTTTTATAATCTGGCTACCTTTGCACATATTGAAGCACCATTTCTTGACGGACTCAGCTATCGTGTAAATTTCACAAGAAATTACCGTAATTTCCAGCAGGAAAGATTTTATTATGAGAATTATTTTATAGAAGGTGGCAACGCAGACGATCTGAGTAGATATAGTCCTGAGACCATAGCCGGTTTTCTCGGTCAGGCACAGGGTTTTACGAGAGACAGGAAGATATCCAACTATGTTTGGGATAATATTATTAATTTCAGGAGAAGAGTTGATCAGCATTTTGTTGATATAACACTCGTGGCTACCAGGGATTACCAGTCCGACAGGCAATTTCAATTGAATGGCAGCAATTTCCTTGACAACGGCAACACCCTTCTCGGAATTGACGGTATAACTCTGGCTGCTAACCAAACAAATACTAATAATCATACTGAATTTTCGAATATTGGTTACCTGGCCCGTCTGAATTACACCTTTAATGACAGATATCATCTAACTTCTTCGTTCCGCAGGGATGCTTCCTCTGTGTTTGGTGCAAGGAATAAATGGGGAAATTTCCCGTCAGTCGGTCTGGCATGGACAATAACGGAGGAAGATTTCATGCAAGGTAATGAATTTATTAATTACCTAAAGGTTAGGACTTCATATGGAAAAAACGGAAACCAGGGCATTTCGGCTTATCAAACATTGGCTCGTGTTGCAGCCGGACAATCAGGCGGAATAAGGTATCAGTTTGGTGATCAGCCTGGTGCTTCAAGATATGGTTTGGCTCTGACTTCGCTTGGAAATGATCTGTTGGGTTGGGAAACAACTACATCATTAAATTTCGGATTTGAAGCTGCCTTGCTGCAGGAACGTCTTTTTGTGGATTTGGATTTCTATTTTTCAGAAACAGTCGACCAGCTATTTGTCAGACAAATTCCAATTATGACCGGGTTTGGGTCAATAAGGGCAAGTATGGGTCAGGTTGACAACAGGGGCATCGAACTGTCACTACGCACAATTAATATACAAAATAGTATCTTAACATGGTCATCTCACTTAACATTTTGGCAGAACAGAAATATCCTTGCCGAGTTATATGGTGACGGAAGAGATGATATCGGAAATAATCTGTTTATAGGGAAATCCCTCAATGCCATATATGGCTTTGAGTGGATCGGCATTGTTCAGGAAGATGACACCGAGTATATGGAAAATACCGGTGCAAGTCCCGGTGATGCCAAATATGCCGATTTAAGTGGAGATGGAAGAATTACTTTTGACGATGACCGGAAAATTTTAGGTTATCAAAAGGAAAACTTCAGGTTAAATCTTTCCAACACCTTACAATATGGCGATTTCGAGTTTTATGTACATCTATCAGGTGTTTTTGGTGGAGGTGATAATTATTACATGTCACCCAATCCGGGGGCTTATTTAGCAAATCAACCTGGGTTTGTTAGAATGGAGTTTTTAGATCACATTGATTATTGGACGCCCGAAAACCCAAGTGATACATATCCCTCTATCTACTATGATGAACCCCGGTTTCTGGGATTGCAATCCAGGACTTTTGTACGAGTGCAGGATGTAGTCTTATCATATACATTCAGAGGAGACTGGATGAGAGACATAAATATAGAGGGACTGCGAGTAAATGTATCTGGTCAAAACCTCTATACATTTACCGGCTGGGATGGTGAACCTGAGATGGGATTTGGCGGCTGGGACCGTTATTATCCGATTCCTGCAAGTTATACGCTGGGATTTAATATCACTTTTTAATTAACACCTCAAATTAAAGAATATGAAAACAAAAATCAGGATATTTAAGTTTTTAATTTTTCCATTAGTACTCTTAATGGGAACATTAGGCTGCGAGAAGGATGAAGATTTCATAAGAGAAGTACCAAATACATTTTACACCCTGGAAAATGCTTTTTCTACAGCAAGTCAGGTTGATGCAGCCGTTATTGCATGCTACCAGCATGCCAGAAATATTTACTGGCCTAACCATCATACTGCCTATACACTTAAGGGCAAGGGAACTGATGTTATTGATGTTCCATTGCTCAGAATTGGTAGTACCTTATCCGATTATAGCAGGAATGATCCTGAAACGGGTGAGTTTAACTCGATTTATTCCACGTTTTATCAACTCATTTCTAAAGCTAATACAGCACTTTTTGCTGCCGAATTGGAACAGATAAAGTGGGGATCGGAAGAAGAAAAAAACTATGTTGTTGCACAGGCAAAATTCTTCCGTGCATTTGCTTACAGGAATTTAGGTCAATTATATGGTGGTGTTCCGATCGTTGACGAAATTATAACCGAGCCAAGATTTGATTTTGTTCGTTCGACAAGGATTGAAACGTATCAGTTTGCCATCGACGATCTCGAAAGCATTCTTAACGATTTACCCGAAACGACAGCTTCTGGCGGAAGGATTGTCAGAGGCGTTGCACAGCATTACCTTGCTGAATTATATCTTTCATTGGGAATAGAGCTTGAAGAGCAAGGCCAGAATGGTGATGCAATGTATGACAAGGCAATTCAATATGCTGATGGTCTGATTGACGGGGGACTGTATTCTTTGATGACAGAAAGGTTTGGCACCCGGATGGATGAAACCCCCAGTACTCGTTTTTGGGATCCCGGAACCGCTGATGTATACTGGGATTTGTTTCAGGAGGGGAATGTAATGTATCAGGATGGAAATTCTGAGACAATATGGGCGTTCCCTATCGACTTTGAAGCATGGCAAGCTGAAGATGGACAGTCCAGGTTACCATATATACGTAGCTTTGGCCCGGTTTTCCGCTGGATAGACGGTTTTATTGGAGTTGAAGAAGATGGCGGAGGACGCGGAGTTGCTTTTGTTACACCAACAATGTATACAAGATATGATGTTTGGGAGGGACCTGTTGGAGAGAATGATATGAGAAATGCCGAACATAATTTTCGCAGGATGTTTTATTATAATGACCCTGATCATCCAAACTATGGAGAGGTAATTCCATATTCTGAGATATACAGGGATGATAATTTCAGGGGAATGATATTTCCTGTACATATGAAAATTAACACGGATAAAGTTCGGGGTGTTGATGTCGGAAACAATTATGACAATTTGTTTCGCGATGAATATGTAGTGCGTTTGCCTGAAACAATTCTTCTGCGTGCCGAAGCTCATTTCCGCAGAGGGAATTTAAATGGTGCTGCTGATGATATCAATTTGATCAGGGACCGTGCTCAGGCTGATTACCGGGTTACATCAGCGGATGTTGATATTGATTTTATTCTTGATGAACGCACAAGAGAGCTATATGCTGAAGAACATCGCTGGAATACCTTATTAAGGATGGGAGGCACAGTTGCTGTAGACCGTATCAGGGCACATGCTTTCTGGCCCACGACTCAGGCTACATTAACCTGGGATTTTAATCTGTGGCCGATACCACAACCTGTTATTGACAGGAATATTGGTGCTGACCTTGAACAGAATCCAGGATGGACACAATTTTAAATACTGATTAAGGTAAAAGAGGTTGTTGCGAATGTCTGAATGATATCCTGACAACCTCTTTTTTTATATTTAATGCAATAAAGAATTAAATGCGACTGTATATATTATAGATTATCATGAATAAAATCAAAAGGAGATCCGTCATAAAATCGTTGGGTTCAATTTCCCTGGGAATGTTAGCTCCTATATCATTAAAAGGTGGTATTAATATTGAAAATGAATCCCATAATTCTCAGATAATAAGTACCGACGTACTTATTGTGGGTGGAGGTACGGCTGGTGTTATTGCTGCTATTCAGGCTGGTCGCGCAGGTTGCAAGACTATGTTAATTGAGAATGGCAGTCAGCTTGGCGGCACCATTACTACCGGCGGTGTAACTTTCCCTGGTTTGTTTCATGCATGGGGCAGAAGAATTATAGGCGGCCCGGGATGGGAGCTGGTCAGAGAGTCAGTTGATTTGGACCATGGTTTTCCGGATTTTTCAACACCACCCGGTCGTCACTGGCATCATCAGGTTCCTGTAAATGGCCCTCTATATGCACTGGTGGCTGAAGAAAAATGCCTTGAGGCAGGAGTAGATATAAGGTATTACGAAACTCCTACAAATGTAACTTTTAAGGACAATAAGTGGTATGTGAAAATTGCCGGTAAGGGTATACAAAAAGAAGTGATTTGCAATCAGATTGTTGACTGCACGGGCAACGCTGCAGTCACATCTCTGGCTGGATTTGGTGTGAGAAGAGAAGAAGTAACACAACCGGGATCCATATTGTTTATTCTTGGGGGATATGATTATGAATCCCTTGATCTGGAATTAATTCCGGACCAATATAGAAATATGCTCAGGCAAAATTGGCGGATCAAGGGGGGAGGTGCTGACTTTAGTAACCAGCCATTCACTCCATATACATTTTTAGTTGTTAATGGAGCTGACTCCACAAATTCTGAGTCACATACAAATGCTAATATCAATGGCCGGACAGCGGTATTACAAATTTTACGCGAGCTAAGATCATTACCCGGCTGTGAAAAAATCAAAATAGTTGATATGAGGCCTGAGACGGCTGTACGTGAAACATTCAGAATTGACGGTGTTTATTCGATTACTTATTCTGATTATATTAATGGTAAAGTATTTGATGATTCATTATCTTATTCCTTTTATCCTATAGATCTATGGAGAGAGGGAGAACCAATCCTTCAGGAATATTTAGAGAAAGATACCATTGCAACAGTGCCATTGCGAGCATTAATTCCAAAAGAAAGCGAAAATTTAATTGTTGCGGGCAGATGCGTAAGTAGCGACAGGATGGCCAATTCTGCATTAAGAGTTCAAGCCTCCTGCATGGGAATGGGACAAACTGCCGGAGCAGCTGCCGCGCTAGCCAGTATGAAAGGAACGACTCCCCTGAATGTGCCGCTTGAGGAACTTAAAAAAATGATTGAGAACCATGGAGGTATTATTCCAAAATATTCCTGATGATTCAGAGCAGGGCGTGTTATTTAAAGCCGGACCTTAAATTATACTATGAAAAGATCAGTCTGCATATTGTCCATATTTTTGCAAACCTTCGTTATATTAGTTTTACATGGTAACCAGGGTATAAATCAAAATGTCAGTAAAGATTTTCCTGGAAAGGGCGGACTAAAGCAAACAACCGGCGGAAAGGCAATAGCACCTGTAGTTGATATTCAGCCCTACCTGAGAGGTTTTCATGACTATGAACGTGTGCGTGAAGAGATGCACCTTTTAAGGAAATTAGGTTTTGAAAGGGTCTATTTTGTTCTTTGCCAGCCAGGTTACCCTGCGTTCTCAGACCCCAATATTTCAATCATGCCCCCCAATAAAGGAACCGGGAATAATACACTTGAATCAATACTGGCCCTGGGAGATCCTAACTGGGTATATATGTATGAGGCCCAAAGACAGGGAATGGAGGCCTGGGCAATATTAAAGCCATATGAATCAGGCACCGGTTTCACAATTCCTCATGGAGCAAGTGCGCCATTAAGCAGAAGCCATGTAGAAACTATAGGCGGGCAACATATTCATTTTGATAATTTGTTGTCAGATAATCCTGAGTTAAGGATAAAGAGAAAACCTGCCCCGGATTCAATTATCAAAAGGTTAAATGAGCCGGTGGAATCTGTTGAGATTGCATTTTGCCTTGATTCATTCAAACAAACAACCAGACAGGGGTATTTTGAATTTGAAGGTCTGGAAGATAGTAAGTTAACAATACCCGAGATTAAGCTGTGGATAAGTCGTGATAATGGTCGTTATGTTAAATATGAGGGTAATTATGAAGTTACTTCGAAAATTGATTACCGGCTGGCAAGGGATGCGAATGGCTTTCTACTTGGAGATGTACCGAAACGATTCCTGGTCATGACAATAAAAGGGATTAATTTACCTCAGGAATTCCGTTACATGGCCATCACTCTTGAGGAATACAGAAATTTTTATTCCATTCCTTATTCCATGATAAAAGCATTTACAGCGAAAGGGGAAATACCTGTTACAACAGGTCATCACGTTAGGACCTCTATAAGCCCGGTTGAAAGAATAAAACCTTCTGAGGAAAGGGAGTGGGGACTGGAGTCCCGCCCGGTTACCGGTCCCCGGGCAGCGGAATCATTCATGGATTGGGGGTTTGAATTTGAGTTTCAGGGCACCGGGCACTGGGGGGATGGTTGGGTAAGCAGTCCTGTTTTTGGTATTGGAATTGGTAAACGTCAATATATGGCCGGTACCCCCTGCGAAGCTTATCCCGAGGTCCAGGATTACTGGCTTGAGCAGGTCAGGCGGATAATGACTATGGGATATGATGGAATTGATTTCAGGCTGCAATACCATTCCGGAAACGTGACAGATTATATAGATTTCGGTTATAATGAGCCTTTAATACAAAGGTACAAGGAAAAACACGGGGTTGATATTCTCAAAGAAGAAGCGGACCCGATGGAGATCATGAGAATCAGGGGTGAATACTTTCATCTTTTCCTTGACAGGGCTGCTGAGATAATCCATTCTCATAACAAGAAAGTCAAGATTCATCTCCGGCATGCACATGAAGAACCCCTTCTGGATGGTAATTTCAATGAGCTTGGTTTCTGGGCAATGCCCAAGATCCTGCTTGACTGGAAGCGGGCAGTTGATCTTGCCGACGAGGTAACCATCAAACATTATTATCATAATAATTACCGCCCCTGGATGGCTGACAGCATTAAAAACTATGCCCGCAAATCCGGTAAACGGATCTGGGTACATTGTTACATTTCGCAGGGAGGAGAATTAAATGATAATTTCTTTGATGCTGTTGAAGCCGACGAGAGAATAGGAGGGATTTTATTGTATGAGGTAGAATCGCTGATAAATGTTGGATGGGCACATAGCCACAAGGCATCCGAACCTGTAGGGGGTTATATTGACGAAAATGTCAACAGGTTGCGGTTACTTATGGAGCGGCTTGAATATAAATAACATTCTATTATTATTGCTTGATTAAGCTATATCTGTTTCTTATGTTGTATTATTATGACTTTCTATGTTTCTAATCTGACCAATGATACCTTATATGAAAACCAGTATTAAACTTAAATCTTATTATGCTTATTTGCTTCTATTTGGTATCTCCATTGTTATTATTAACTGCTGCAGTCTCTTAAAGCCTGAAACTGCTCCAGGCGGTTTAATGACTGATCTGCTATTGCATCCGGAAAGGGCGGTGATAACCAATTCTTCACCTAAGTTTTCCTGGATTGTAAACGGTCGCGGCAATGGAGCAATGCAGACGGCTTATCAGATATTGTTAGCCTCTGATCCGGAACTTCTTGAAATTGATAATCCTGATAAATGGGATTCCGGAAAGGCAAATTCTGATCAATCAATCGCTGTTCCCTATAAAGGTGACAATCTGGATGAAAACAGAAGTTACTGGTGGAAGGTACGCACCTGGGATTCAAATGGAGAAGTGAGCGCCTACAGCACCCCGCAAAGATTTAATACAGGTATTTTTTATAGCCAGGAAAAGAAATGGCCAGGAGAGAGTCATTGGGTGGAACTCGAAATAGACGGTAAAAAGGAGTATGTTTTAGAGAACCGGCATCTTATCAGCTACAGGGACAAAGCTCCGGTTTCCATTATCAAGAACTCTTACGGCAATCACTTTATAACTTTTGAGAAGGCTTTCTTTGCTACCCTGAAAATAATAGTTGATGAACCTGTCGAGCACCCGGATACTATCATCATACATCTTGGTGAAAAACTTGCACCCGGGAACCAGGTTGACAGAGAACCCGGTGGTTCCATAATCTATCAAAAGCACAAAATGGTAATAGTACCAGGGAAGAAAGAATACCTTCTTGAATTACCAAGGCAGCATCTGCGATATCCTAACAGTCAGGTACTGGCTGATCATTTAAATGAGGTAACTGCTTTTCGTTATGCAGAGATTGAGGGATGGACTGGTGATTTAAAAGTTGACCAGATATGGCAACATGCATTACTTTATAATTTTGACGATCAGGCATCTGCTTTTCATTCGTCTGATAATAACCTGAATCAGATATGGGATCTCTGCAAGCATACACTAAAAGCAGCGGCATTTATGGGAGTGTTTATTGATAATGGTACCAGGGAACGTATGCCATATGAAGCGGATGCTCACATGCAGCAGGTTAGTCATTATGCAGTGGATCGTGAATTTGCCATACAGCGTTACACTACAAACTTTCTGATTTTTAATCCAAGCTGGCCTACTGAATGGCATCTTCACATTGTTCCTATGGCCTGGGCTGATTATATGGCAACCGGGAATATTGATTTTATTGAAAAGCATTATGATGAATTGATAAAAAAAACATTACTCCCTCTGGCTAGAGAAGATGGCCTGATCAGTACCAGGACCGGTCTCGTGACTGAGGAGTTCCTGGCCAGTATTCATTATCATGGAAGTCAGTTCAGAGATATTGTTGACTGGCCCCAGGGAACGCCTGCCGATGAAACCGAACTCAGGAGCGGTCATGGTAGTGTAACCTTTGAAGGTGAAACTGACCGCTACATTTTTTCTGATATAAATACAGTTGTAAATTCCATGCATTACTACAATCTTGTGTTAATGGAAAAAATTGCAGATGTCCTTGGTAAAAAAGAAGATAGAGATTTTTTCAGGGAGAGGTCAGAACTTGTAAAGTCTTCAATTAATGAAAAGTTGTTTGATGATGAAAAAGGTTTGTACCGGGATGGAGAAGGGGTTGACCATCATGCATTTCATGCCAGTATGTTTCCAGTGGCCGTTGGTCTTGCTCCTGAATCCACCTATTCCGGAATACGGGAATTTCTTGTTTCAAAGGGAATGGGATGCAGTCCGATAATGGTCAGGTACCTCTTTGATGCCTTATATGAACTAGAGGCCGAAGATTATGCACTGGAATTGCTTACATCGGAGACTGACAGAAGCTGGATGAACATGATAAGTTTTGGTTCTTCAGGTGTAGCCGAAGCCTGGGATATGAAGTACAAAAGAAATCTTGCCTGGATTCAACCAACAGGAGCTACGCCAACTTATATTATTTCCAGAAAAATTTTTGGGATTGAACCACTTGAACCTTCTTTCCGGAGAATTCTTATTAGTCCCCGACCTGGCTCCCTTGAAAGAGCAGAAATAAAACATCCTACCATTCGAGGAAGTATAAACATGAAACTCACCAATTTTGAAGATGTTTTTTCGGTTGATGTAACACTACCGGGGAATACCACGGCAGATATTTCTCTCCCGAAAAAATTTAAGAATTACAATCTGTTATGTAATGGAGAAAAAATAGAAGGTAAAGATTTAAATGACCGTATACTAATCGAGGATGTTAGCCCGGGTCATTACTTTTTCGAGATGAGAAAAAATTGATAGAAATATAATATTGCACGTAAAAATAACAATGAAATGAAATCACAAATTAGAATGAACTCAAAATTTGCATCTGAATTATTTTTTGTTTTATTTCTTGTTTTGTTGGTAAGCTGTCAACATTTTCAAGAAGATCCTGCTCCGACCGGATTGATGACTGATCTATTACTGCATCCTGAAGGGGCTGTAATAACGAATCCATCTCCCAGGTTTTCATGGATTGTAAATGGTAGCGGTGACGGTGTTATGCAAACTGCTTACCAGATAATGGTTGCTACCGACCCGGATCTTATCGAAAACGGTAACCCAGATGCATGGGATTCCGGAAAAGTAGATTCAGATGAATCAATAGCCATTCTTTATACAGGAGGTAGTCTGAATGAAAATACGGGTTATTGGTGGAAAGTCAGGATCTGGGATCAAGATGGAGAGGTGAGCGCTTACAGTACCCCGCAAAGGTTTAATACAGGCGATTTTGGTAATGTTGAAAGAAACTGGCCGGGTGAAAGCCGCTGGGTGCAATTGAAGACCAATGGTGAAACAGAGTATGTTTATGAAAACCGGCATCCAATCCGTTACCATGAGGTCTTCCCGGTTTCCGTTGTAGAAAATGAATCCGGCAACCATTTTATAAGTTTTGAAAAAGCTGCATTCGGAACACTCATTCTGACACTTGATGAGCCTGAAAATGAAAGTAAACTTGTAATTCATCTTGGAGAAAAACTTGCACCGGGCAATCAGGTTGACCGGAATCCGGGAGGATCCATCACCTATAACCGCTTTGAGCTTGTAATTAGACCAGGTCAGACTGAATACCAGGTAGATATCCCCCGGTTTATTTCAAACTATCCTAACAGCCAGGTACTTGAGGAGCACATGCCGGAGGTGGCTGCTTTTCGTTACGCTGAGATAGAAGGCTATACCGGCAATTTACAGACCAGCCAGGTGCGCCAGCATGCATTGCTTTATCATTTTGATGATGATGCTGCCCATTTCATCTCTTCAGACGACAACCTTAATCAGATTTGGGAACTTTGCAAGCATACCCTCAAGGTAACACCTTTTATGGGGGTATATATAGACGGAGGAGCCCGTGAAAGGATGCCATATGAAGCTGATGCTTATGTTCAGCAGATAAGTCACTATGCTGTTGACCGTGAATATGCCATTCAGCGATACACTAATGATTTCATGATTTTTAATCCAAGCTGGCCAACTGAATGGCACCTGCATATAGTGCTTATGGCCTGGGCAGATTATATGGCCACCGGTAATCCTGATTTTCTGGAGAAGTATTATGATGAGCTTAAAAAGAAAACACTTCTCCCCCTTGCCAGGGAAGATGGTCTTATCAGTACCCGTACAGGCCTGGTTACCGAAGAATTTCTGGCCAGTATTCATTACCATGGCAGGAGTTTCAGGGATATCGTTGACTGGCCCCAGGGAACACCTGCCAATGAAACTGAACTCAGGAGTGGTCATGGTAGTATCACCTTTGAAGGAGAAACAGACCGGTACATATTTTCTGATATCAACACGGTTGTAAATGCCTTTCACTACCGCAATCTTGTTTTGATGGCCAAAATTGCCGGTGTGCTGAATAAATCCGAAGATGAGGTATTTTTCAAAGAAAGGTCCGCACTGGTCAAATCCTCAATGAATGAAAAACTGCTGGATAAGGAAAAAGGCTTGTATCGAGACGGAGAGGGAGTTGACCACAATGCATTTCATGCCACTATGTTTCCTGTGGCATTTGGTATTGCGCCGGAGGCTTACTACTCTCAGATACTTGAATTTTTTATCTCAAAAGGTATGGCATGCAGTCCCTATGGTACTCCGTATCTATTCGATGCCCTCTACAAAATGGGTGCAGAGGATTATGCTTTTGAGCTTTTGACATCGGAGACTGACCGCAGCTGGATGAATATGATAAGGTTTGGCACAACTATTACTTCAGAGGCGTGGGATATAAAATATAAAAGGAACATGACATGGAACCATGCCTGGGGCGCTGCACCTACATATATAATAACCACTGGTATATTTGGGATTGAACCTCTTGAGCCGGCATTCAGGACCTTCCTTGTAAAACCGCAACCGGGATCTCTGGAGAGTGCCGAAATAAAGAGTCCGACAATCAGGGGGCCGATTCATGCAAAATTCAACAGGGAACCCGAGGGTATATTTAATCTGGAGCTTGTTATCCCTGCCAACACAAATGCCAGGGTTATGCTTCCCCTGCCCGACAAGGATGATTTTACGGTCTTGATGAATGGCAGGGAAATGCCCGTTGTTATTGAGGACGGATCTGTTCTGGTTGATAATTTAAAGGCCGGCAAATATCTGATGGAAATAAGATAGTAGTTAAGAACACTTATCTGGTTATAAATCACACTTGATTTCAGGGCAAAATCCCGCCAGAACATTGCCGCTAACAGACGCGGGTATCAAAGATTAACCAAAATGATTTTATAATTTACTTCATATGAGAAGAGTTATTTTCGGACTGCTAATAGTAGTCTCATTAATTAATCTATCAGGTAGTGTATCTAAAATAGATAACGAAGTTCTTGATAACGATGTGGTCAGATTTAAACCCTCCGTAAACCTTGAGGAGGATTTCTTAAATCCTCCTGGTTATGCAAGGGCCCGAGCCTATTGGTGGTGGCTCGAGGGTAATATATCGAAGGAGGGAATCGTGAGCGATCTGACCGAAATGAAGAGAGTAGGAATAGAGGGAGCTATGATTTTTGATGCCGGTTCTTCTACCTATGAGGGTTGGGGTGTCACCAGGAGTGAACCGGGTCCGGTTTTCATGAGTGACCAGTGGCGCGAGTTATTTGTTTATGCCTGCCGGGTTGCAGATAGCCTGGGAATAGAGGTAAGCCTGAATATGGGTAGCGGCTGGAATTCCGGCGGTCCCTGGGTAACCCCCGAATTTGCATCGAAAAAAGTGGTATGGAGTGAAACAAGTGTGACCGGACCTGCAACTCTTCAGAAACAATTACCCCTGCCGGAGGGATTGCTTCATACCTATTATTATTTTTACCGGGGTGAATATTACTGGGAGCCCGTAACCGTCCTGGCACTTAAGTTAACACCCTATGCATCAGATGTAGAGCCTCTTGAGAATTTTGATCTTAAGGCAGTGCACTCAATACGTATTCCTTTCACCGACAATGGTTTGGGTTATGACTGGGAGGTATTCGTAAAAGAAGAGGAGTCAGGCGAGAATGACAGCCATGTTAAATTTGAAGACATTATTGATATAAGTGACAAAGTTGATGCCAATGGGAACATCCATTGGGACGTGCCGGAGGGTGAATGGACAATTCTTCGTTTTGTGTCAACGGGGACAGGCATACGTGTTTCAACTCACAGTCCGGGTGGCGGTGGACTGGCTATTGATTATTTGAGCAGTGAAGCGATGGAGCATCATTATAACAATATTGCCGGTGTAATAGTTGAGGATCTTAAACGTGAAGGAATTGAAAGTCTGAAATATTTACATGATGACAGCTGGGAACTTGGTGCGACCAACTGGACCGGGGTTTTTCCCGAGGAATTTGAAAAAGCTAACGGTTATTCCATATATAAATATTTGCCTGTTTTAACAGGAAAGATTATAGATAATCGCGAGGTTTCAAACCGGTTTTTGTATGATTTCAGACGTACTATAGCTGATCTGATATGGAAAAATCATTACGTTAAGTTTGCTCAGTTAAGTCATGCGGACGGCCTTGCAATTCATTCTGAGGCTGGAGGACCTCATCCTGCCCCGATTGACGGGATGAAGAATCTGGGCCAGAATATAATACCAATGGGTGAATTCTGGATTCGTGCCGAAACTCATCGAGTTGAACCGCACCGGCGAATTTATATCAAGCAATCTGCATCGACTGCCCATACCTATGGAAAGCGTTTTGTTTCAGCTGAAGGGCCTACCAGTATCGGTCCACACTGGGAGGAGGATTTCTTTTATATGAAACCCACGATGGATCGTGTTTTTTGCGAGGGACTTAACCGTTTTGTTATTCATACTTTGACCCACTCTCCTGAAAAAGAGGGGAAACCCGGCATTGAATATTTTGCGGGGACCCATTTTAATCCCAATGTCACCTGGTGGGATCAAAGCCGGGCGTTCCTTGACTGGACAAGCCGTATCTCATTTATGCTTTCCCAGGGACTGTTCACCGCCGACGTGTGTATCTATTACGGCGATAATGTGCCGAACCAGGTTCCGCTGAAGCATATTCGCCCTGATCTGGGTGAAGGTTACGATTATGATGTGACCAATACAGAAGTTATCATGTCCCGTATGTCAGCCCGGGATGGTAAGATCGTTTTGCCTGACGGTATGAGTTACCATGTGCTTGTCCTGCCTGAGCGCAGGGCAATTCCCCTCGAGGTTCTTGAAAAGATCCGGGAATTGGTAAAAGATGGTGCTACAGTTATGGGGCCGAGACCTGCGACTTCCGTCGGACTTAAAGATATAGAAAGTTCAGAAAAGAGAGTTCAGCAAATTGCATCTGAGTTATGGGGGGGAATAGATGGTGCAACAATCACAGAGAACAGGTTTGGCAAAGGCAAAGTTGTCTGGGGTAAAAACATCCGTGATGTTCTTTTGGAAAAAGGAGTTATTCCTGATTTCACGTACAAGAGTACCCGTGAATATGAACGTGAGAGCGGTTCACCACCACATCATTACAACATTGATTATATTCACCGGAGTACGGAAACCGCAGAAATATACTATGTTGTCAACCGTAATGATCACCCCGATTTTATTAATGCCACATTCAGGGTCACCGGTAAAATCCCTGAATTATGGTATCCTGAAACCGGGAAGTCAGTTGATCACAAAATCTTCATCTCTGATAACAACAGTACTTCGCTACCGCTGTTTCTTGAGCCCTACGGCTCGGTAATGGTGGTATTCCGGAAACCTGCAGACGGGACCCATATAGTTTCCCTTAAGATGGACGGCGATGAGATTTTTCCTGAATTGCCCGGGAGAGACATCGATAAAGCACCATTTATAATTAATGACGATGGTAATCTTGTATTTGCAAATAGTGCAAATTATAATATTACCTGGTTTAACGGAAGAGTGCAGGAATTTGATGTTACCGGCAAGTTGGCAGAGCAGCCCATTACCGGCGACTGGCACGTGGAGTTTGACAAGAAGTGGGGAGGCCCTGAACAGACGGTATTCAAAGAGTTGGCATTGTGGAATGAACACGATGATCCCGGAATAAAATATTATAGCGGGGCAGCAGTCTATAAAAAGAATTTTCATCTTTCAGCCGGGCAGCTGGAGAACAACAATATCCTTCTTGATTTGGGTGAGATGTACAATGTTGCTGAAGTTACAATCAATGGTCAACACACGGGCGTCTGGTGGATCAAGCCATTCAGGAATGAAGTGACAAGGTACCTTAGGGCAGGTGAAAATTCTATAGAGATAAAGGTGGTCAATCTCTGGCCGAACAGACTTATTGGCGATCAGTTGCTCCCTGAGGAAGAGCGTTTTACGAAAACCAATGTAATAAAGTTTACAGCCGATTACCCCTTGCTCCCCTCAGGTTTGGCCGGTCCGGTAACTCTTTCTTTTTATCCTGATCTTAATTAGACAATTACATAAGTTTATCATGTTAAATATTTAATAATTTAAAATGAAACAGATATCTGGCTTTATATTAGGAGGGTGTATCCTTGCAGGTTGTGTTCCCGGAGAAAATGATCACCCTGATGACGGACTTCCCAATATAATATTTATTCTTACAGATGATCAGCGTTGGGATGCGCTGGGATATGCAGGGAATAATGAAATATTGACTCCTGAGATGGACAAACTTGCCCGGGAAGGTAATTATTTCAGAAATGCATTTGTAACAACTCCGATTTGCATTGCCGCCCGGGCAAGTTTTTTTACCGGGTTATATGAAAGGACTCACGGTCATACGTTTCAACAAGGAGAAATTGACCATGCCTTTATGGATCATTCTTATCCCGCACTAATGATGGAATCTCCATATTACACAGGTTTTTTTGGTAAATTTGGTATCAGTTACAGTCTGAGGGATAACTTATTTGATGAAGCCGAAGTTTTCGACAGAAATAATAGTTATCGTGACCGAAGAGGGTTTTTCTACAAAACCATTGATGGGGATACTGTTCATTTAACCCGGTATACCGGACACCAGGCAATTGAATTTATAAAAAATGCCCCTGAAGACAAACCGTTCTGCCTTTCCCTTAGTTTCAGCGCGCCGCATGCTCATGATAGTGCTCCAGACCAGTTTTTCTGGTCACCCGAGGTAGATACTCTGTACCAGGATATGGATATTGGTCAACCCAGAAAGGCCTCAGAACAATTTTTTATGGAACAACCTGTGTATGTAAGGGAAGGCTTTAACAGGACAAGGTGGTACTGGAGATTTGATACTCCTGAAAAATATCAGCACAGTATGAAAGGATATTACCGGATGATCTCCGGTATTGACCTGGAAATTGGCAAAATTAGACATCTTTTGGAATCACGGGGTATTGCCGATAATACCATTATTATTTTTATGAGTGATAATGGCTATTTCATTGGAGAAAGGCAGCTTGCCGGGAAATGGCTGATGTATGAGCCTTCTGTTCGTGTGCCTCTGATCATTTACGATCCAAGGAATCATGATCAAAGGGATATTGAGGATTTGGTGCTTAATATTGATATACCTTCTACCATTTTGGATTATGCCGGTATCGATATTCCTTCCGATTATCAGGGCATCAGTCTTGCTGACTATAGCAAAAATGAAAATCCTGCTGAAGACCGGGATCACTTTCTGATTGAGCATCTCTGGGATTTTGAGAATATACCGCCCAGCGAAGGTATTCGTACTAAACAATGGAAATATTTCAGATATATAAATGATCCCGGACATGAGGAGTTATATGATATGGTAAGGGATACCGATGAAATCCGGAATTTAGCTGATCATGAACAGTATCAGGGCGTCCTTGAGGAAATGAGGATGAAGACTGACAGCATTATTCTTGAGCTTAAAAATTAATGGTTAAGTAATTGTTTATGAGTTAGATCTAATGAGTAAATATTTAGATTTAGTCATTGGTCTCATTTATTTCTAAAGCCGGTTAAACATTCCATAAGATGATAAATGAAGCATTATGAAAGGAAGCAATGGATTTAAAATATGTGCTACAGACCGCAGAAAATTTATCAGAAACTCTGCAATGGCGGCAGCAGCTATTACCTTATCTCCGTTTTTACCAGCCTGCAAAACCAGTGGTAAAAAACCCAACATAGTTTATGTGTTTGCGGATCAATGGAGGGGATCGGCGACAGGTTATGGTGTGGATCCGAATGTTAAAACACCAAACCTGGACCGGCTGGCAGAGGAATCAATAAATTTCCGCAATACAGTGTCAGTATGTCCGGTATGCACTCCATATCGTGCTGCGCTGATGACGGGACGATACCCTACCTCAACTGGAATGTTTCTCAATGATCTCCATCTTCCATCAGATGAACTATGTATGCCGGAGATATTTAAGAATGCCGGTTACAACACCGGGTATATAGGTAAGTGGCATCTGGACGGACACGGCAGGCGTGCGTTCATACCCCCGGAACGCCGCCAGGGGTGGGAGTATTGGAAGGCGGCAGAATGCGATCATAGCAATAACCAGTCCCATTACTATGCTCAGGACTCTGAAGAGATGCTGTTCTGGGAAGGCTATGACGCCTTTGCCCAGACAAAGGATGCACAGCGATATATCCATTACCATGCAGGTGATGACCAGCCGTTTATCCTGATGCTTTCTTTTGGTCCACCGCACCCCTCATCTGATGAGGCCCCGGAAGGATACAGGGCCCTTTATACGCAGGATGAGATTAAAACTCCCCCAAATGTGCCTGCTGAAGACCGGGATGCGGCACAGAGGCACTTGTACCATTATTACTCACACTGCACCGCGCTGGACCATTGCGTTGGTGAGTTGATGCAAACACTCAATGAAGCAGGCATTGATGAAAATACAATTTTCGTGTTCACTTCTGATCACGGAGGCATGCTCCTCTCGCATGGCCTGCCACAGCACTGGAAACAGGTGGCATGGGGCGAATCGGCTCATGTGCCTTTTCTGATCCGCTATCCTGCGGCTCACGGCAGCCAGGGACGAACTGTCGATACACCATTGAACACCCCGGATATTTTACCGACTTTACTTGGTCTGGCAGGCGTGAGGGTTCCCGGCAGCGTTGAGGGTGATGATCTTTCTTCGCTGATCTATGAGGTAGGTGAGATAGAGGACCGGACTGCATTATATATGTCCATAGCACCCTTTGTCGGTCAGGGTGAAGCTCACCGCTCAATAAGGACGAAAAGATATACCTATGTCCGCAACCTGGACGGACCATTTCTTCTGTTTGACGACAGGGAGGATCCGTGGCAGATTGATAACCTGGCAGAGAAGTCTGAATATGAGACGGTCCTGAGGGAACTTGATTCCAGGCTGATGAACGGACTTGCAGAGATAGGCGATGATTTTCGCCCACCGGATTCGTATATTGATGAATGGGGATATGAAGTGGAACCGGTCAGAAGAGCCATTCCATACCAGGATTTTGCCACAGAAGGGCAATCTCCCAAACGAAAGTCTTAATTATGAAATCACCTTTGTTATTGGCAGGAATAGGTGCAATGCTTGTTTCCTGCACCGAAGAAAATAATGAACTGCCCAATGTGGTTTTTATATTTGTCGATGAACTCCGCACACAGGATCTTGGTTATAATGGTAACCCTGACGTGTTGACCCCGCATATTGACAAACTGGCGGGAGAAAGCATTGACCTGTACAATACCATATCCGGATGCCCGGTAAGCTCACCATACAGGGGCAGTTTGCTGACAGGACAGTACCCGCTGACTCACGGTGTATTTGTAAACGATGTATTGCTTGACCCTGAAGCTGTGACCCTGCCCAAAATATTTAATTCTGCCGGTTATGAAACTGCCTATATTGGCAAATGGCACCTGGATGGACATGGCAGAAGTTCCTTTATACCCCGGGAAAGGCGGCATGGTTTTGATTACTGGAAGGTTCTTGAATGCACACATGATTACAATAATTCATGGTATTGGGGTAATAATGATGAATTCAAAAAATGGGACGGCTATGATGCCTTTGCACAGACCAGAGATGCAATTAATTACATCAATGAAAGGAAAGATGGAGAAGACCCGTTCTTTTTAATGATCTCCTGGGGGCCGCCACACACCCCCTTTCAGACAGCCCCCGAAGAATATAAACAGATTTACCGGCAAAAAGAACTGAGCGTACGGCCCAATGTGCCTGAAGAATATCATGAAGAGGTCAGGCATCATCTTACAGGCTATTATGCCCATATCACAGCGCTGGATAAATGCGTTGGAGACTTGCAGAATGCCATAAAGGATGCGGGACTGGAAGACAATACGATATTTATTTTTACCAGTGATCATGGTTATATGATCCATTCCCAGGGGTGGTTTCATAAACAGATATTCTATGAGGAATCTATCCATGTGCCGTTTTTGCTGAAATATCCTGCTAAATTTGGGAAGCAGGGGCAATCCAACGAAATGCTTATGAATACACCCGATATTATGCCCACACTGCTTGGCTTAAGCGGACTTCCAATTCCCGAAACCGTAGAGGGCGATGACTTATCTGATATTTTGACAGGAAAAAGAAAGGACGATACAGAAGCAGTACTGCTGGCATGTTACCATCCCTTCGGCCAATGGTCCCGTCCGGCAGGCGGGGAGGAATACCGGGGCGTCAGGACCAAACAATATACATATGCCTGTGATCTGGAAGGCCCCTGGGTACTGTTTGATAATTCAAACGATCCTTACCAGTTGAATAACCTGATTAGTTGTGAAGATCATGAAAGTGTGCGGAAAGATTTGCATGCCACAATGGAAAATCTGCTTGACAAGACCGGCGATTCATTTGAACCGGGTATGAATTATATAAACCGGTGGAATTATGTTGTTGATGATAGAGAAACCATACCATACAGGGAGATAAATTTTCAGGGAATTCCAATAGAAACATTTATGAAAAAATAAATCCCTGCATTACTAACTGTTAATTAATGCGCCCTTGAGCTTAAAGTGTATTAAAGGCTATTAAACTATACGGATAATATATTATTAAACATATTTCAGACCTTTAAAAAATTATTATATGACTACAAAAGTTGGATTGTTTGGGATTGGCCTTGACACTTACTGGGGGCAGTTTGATGGTTTACTTGAAAATCTGAATGGCTATCAGAAAAGGATAAGGGAAAAAATCGGAAGTTTTGGTGTAGAGGTAATCGATGCCGGGATGGTTGATAACTCTGCTAAGGCACTTGATGCATCTGTGCTGCTTAAAAGCCGGGATGTTGAGATAGTATTCCTGTATATTTCTACATATGCATTATCATCTAATGTTTTGCCGGTTGCCCAGAAGCTTAAAGTTCCCGTTGTTATTTTAAACCTGCAACCTGTACCTCAGTTAGATTACGAAAAGTTTAACAATCTTGGCGATAGTGGTAAAATGACCGGTGCATGGCTTGAACATTGCCAGGCTTGTTGTGTGCCTGAAATTGCCAGCGTATTTAACCGGACGGGAATCTCATATGATATAGTGACCGGATATCTGGATGAAAACTCAGCCTGGGATGAAATTGAAGCATGGACAGAAGCTGTTCAGGTAGCTGCCAGTATCAGGAATAACCGGCTGGGTGTCCTTGGGCACTATTATGGCGGGATGCTTGATGTATATACAGATATGCTCAAACAATCGTCGGTATTTGGCACTCACATTGAACTGCTTGAAATGTGTGAACTGAAAAAATATCATGATGAAGTTACTGATGAAGAAGTTTCAGAAAAGATTCAGGAGTTTAAGACCGTTTTTGAGGTGGCATCCGATTGTGAAGAACCAGAAATAGAACGGGCGGCCAGGACATCGGTAGCCCTGGATAAGCTTGTTAAAATAAGGGATATAGGTTCATTGGCTTACTATTATGAAGGACAGGATGGTAATGATTATGAAAACATTGTCACTTCAGTTATTGCAGGTAATACACTCCTTACAGGGAAAAACATTCCGGTTGCAGGCGAATGTGAGATAAAAAACGCCCAGGCTATGAAGATTATGGCTGAATTTGGTTCCGGGGGTTCCTTTTCTGAATTTTACCTTATGGACTTTAAGGATGATGTAATATTTTTGGGGCATGACGGACCTGCCCATTCTGCTATAGCTGAAGGTCCTGTCAAATTGGTGCCTTTGCCTGTTTACCATGGGAAACCCGGCAAAGGACTTTCCATTCAGATGAGTGTTAAACATGGACCTGTCACACTGCTTTCTGTTGTGGAAGGAAAAGAAGGGATATTTCTGCTGGTAGCCGAAGGCGAATCTGTTCCCGGCCAGGTGCTTCACATTGGGAATACCAATAGTCGCTATAAATTTTCACCTGGTGCAAAAGAATTTATGAATAGTTGGTCAAAACAGGGACCCGCTCACCATTGCGCCATTGGCGTAGGTCACATTGCCAATAAGATCCTTAAACTTGGACAGATAATAGGAATTGATGTTGTAA
>SKND01000004.1 GCA_007120695.1 Bacteroidales bacterium
ATGAATCACAAAATAACAGCAGATGTAATTATTATTGGCGCAGGACTGACTGGACTGACCGCTGCCTTTTACCTCAAAAAACAGGGTTTTGATGTTGCCATTATTGAAAAAAATGACAGAACCGGTGGTGTGGTGAAGACTTTCAGGGAAGATGGTTTTGTATATGAGTGCGGACCAAATACAGGGGTGCTGTCACATCCGGAGGTGGCTGAGTTGTTCGAAGAACTGGACGGGCATTGTAAACTTGAAGTTGCAAATCCTGAAGCTAAAAAACGGCTTATTTGGAAATCAGGGAGATGGCATGCTCTTCCATCCGGTCTTCTAAGTGCTGTAACAACCCCTCTCTTTACGCCTGGCGATAAGCTAAGAATTCTTTGGGAGCCTTTTCGCCGAAAGGGATCAGAAAAATTTGAGACTCTTGAAAACCTTGTTCTCAGAAGACTCGGCAAAAGCTTTCTCGAGTATGCCGTAGATCCTTTTATATCTGGAATTTATGCAGGCGATCCGGCAAGGTTGGTAACCCGGTATGCACTGCCCAAACTCTATGCCCTTGAGCAAAAATACGGGAGTTTTATAATAGGAGCGTTTAAAAAGAGTTTTGAGCCGAAGGATGAGAGAACGAAAAAGGCAACAAAAGAGGTATTTTCTGCAGAAAATGGACTCAGCTCACTTACAGATGAACTTACACGTGAAATCGGCTCCGAAAGAATATACCTGAATACAGAAGGCACTGTAGTTCACCCTGAAAAAAAGGGATTTCTGGTTTCAACCCGAATAAAAGGAGAACCTGCCGGGCTGACCAGCCCGGTTATTGTTTCAACAGTGGATGCCGGATTGCTGCCATCACTCTTTCCTTTTGTGCCCGCAGTGGATCTTTCACCCGTAACTGACCTGGAATATACCGGGGTTATACAGGTAATAATGGGTTTCAGGGAGTGGAAAGGGATGGATTTAAGGGCTTTCGGGGGACTGGTTCCCTCAAGGGAGAAGAGGAATATCCTGGGGGTACTCTTTACATCGTCATTTCTGAAGGACAGGGCACCGGCAGGTGGGGCGCTGCTGTCTGTCTTTATTGGTGGATACAGAAGACCTGACCTGGCAAAACTAAGTGACAGCGCTATAAAAGACCTTGTGTTCAGGGAGGTAGACAATATGCTCGGTGTAACTGATCCCGATCCGGAGATCTTCAGAATTTTCCGCTACAAAAGGGCTATCCCGCAATACGGAATATCAACCGGGCAAAGGCTGGAGGCAATAGACAGGATACAGGAGAAATTCAAAGGCCTGCATATTGCAGGTGCAGTTCGTGACGGGATAGGGATGGCCGACAGGATAAGGCAGGCCAGGACAATTGTGGCTGAGATCAAGGGTGAGGATCTCTGAACAACAGGCCTGTTAAAGAATCCTTTGGAACCGATCAGTGGAATAGTTGGATAAATTCTTTTTCATATTTAATTTATCTCTTTGAACACCTTATATTTGTCTTTAAGGAACTATTCTCTAAACACAGCAAAAAGTAATTCTAACCTGATCTTGAAATTATGGAAAAGCAACGAACGGCAGTATTGCTTGTCAACGTGGGCACACCCGAATCCCCTTCGGTAAGGGATGTAAGGAGGTACCTGGTTGAGTTTCTTAGTGACAAAAGGGTTATCGATGTTCCGTGGCTGCTCCGGAAAATACTGGTTAACCTGGTCATAGTACCGTTACGGGCTTCAAAATCGGCACAACTCTACAGTCAGCTCTGGACAGAAAAAGGATCACCTCTTCTCTGGTATGGAAACAGCGTCAGCAAAAAGTTGCAGGACCTGCTTGGTGATGATTACAGGGTACTTCTGGCAATGCGCTACGGAAACCCGAATCTTAAAACAGTCCTAGCTGACATAAAAGACATTGGCTACGCAGATGTAATTGTGTTACCTCTATACCCGCAATTTGCCTCTTCTACAACAGGAACAGTGTTGGCCATGATATGGGATACAGTAAAAAAATGGGAAACAATGCCGGATCTCCATCTGGTTAACCAGTTTTACAAAAATCCCAAATTTATCAATGCCTTTGCAAAAAGGATAAAAGCCTGCAAATACGGGAATTATGACCATATTATATTTTCTTACCACGGGTTACCCCTGAGGCATATCAACAAGATCCACCCTTCAGTTGACAGTGAGACCTGTAACTGTGAAAACCAGTTCCCTGCAGAGCACGGCAAATATTGCTACAAAGCCACATGTTATGAGACTACGAGGCTGCTCGCATCCAAACTTGGATTAAGTGATGGTGACTATTCAGTAGCATTCCAGTCGCGCCTGTACGGCAAGTGGTTGAAACCATTTACCAATGACCTTCTTGTAAAAAAAGCAGGTGAGGGTATAAAAACAATACTTATCGTAGCTCCCTCATTTATTGCCGATTGCCTGGAAACGAAAGTCGAACTCGGCGTGGAATATAAAAAACTGTTTATACAATCCGGAGGTGAAAAACTGGAATTCGTTGAAAGTCTCAATGACATGCCGGAATGGATAAAAGCCCTGAAAGGTATTGTTATTGCAAAGAGGGATTAACATATCCTGCCAATTCTGAATAGTCGGAAGACATCAACATACAGGCAGGAGATCTATACCTGACAAATCAAAAAAAGGCAGACCATATGGCCTGCCCCTCTAATAATCCAAAAACTTAAGTTTACAGCTCTTCAATGTTGACAGGCTCATTTGTTGTTTGCTTACTTTCAACAAGTACGCCTTCAACCACGCCCAGCACTTCAACAAACTCTCCCTCTTCTGTGGCGACAACTACAAGGTCATACAGGCCGGGAGCAAGGTATGCAAGATGATAAGCTCCGCTTTCGTCAACCATATCGCTGTTTATGGCATTTGGGAACCTTGTTTCCTCGGGAGCCGGTTCACCAGCCTCTGAATTGTCATAAGTTCCGTCCGCATAGGCATAGATCACAACATCTTTGCTCTCCGGAATATTTGACACTGCTCCTGCTATCTGACCTGCCTGGTCGTTTACAACAAGACGTATAGTTGGTTTAAGAATGTATTTTCCTGATACTCCTGCTTTCACTACCGATTTTCTGACATCAAAATCGGCGGTTACATCAACTGAACCATTCATAGGCACTGTAAATGCTCCTACAGCTTTGTAACCTGTCTGTGCTCCGCTCGGGACGAAAAGATCCTGTGTTGATCCGTCTTCAAATTCCAGGTAACAGCCAGGATTCGACTGGGGACCCATATCAAATACAGGCGCATCAAGAATAAACCTGATCTGAGTATAGGTTCCGGCCTCAAGTTTAAAGTTTCCCAGAAGCTCTGATTCCCCCCTCTGAAGATCAAGCAGGTTGAATGATTTCGGGCCTTCATAATCTTCAAATACCTGCCAGTCATTTTCTGCAGTATGGTAATGTATCTCCGAGACTGTAATATGAACACCTGTTATACCATCCGAGTCAATCGGCGCATCAGTAATTGACAGATTAAGTGTGCCTTTCTCTCCGTCTTCTTTTTCACATGAGGTAAAAAAAACCAGTGGAAGGATAACTGCTGTAATTAATAGGATTATTCTTTTCATAATACAAAAAATTTAAGTTATTAATAATTAGTTTCTACCTGTAAAACGAAATCAGGAAGAAAAAGGTTGGAATGAAAAGAAAACTAATTTAAATTATATCTGACGGAAAGTGTTATATTTATTGATGCATTACGGGTACTGTTAAGATAGTCAGGTACTATCTCATTACCCGAGAAGATATTGTTCAGTCCATATTTGGTTTGAAGTCCGGTTCCTACAAACAAACTGTTCCCGATAGGATATTGATATTCGTATCCCCCGATAATTCCATAATCGGTTGAATTGTAATCCTGGCTGATAGAAATTTTTTCTCCGTTTAGGTGCTGAATTGCATTTCTGAGTATCCCTGTATAGATGCCCGTTAGTATTGAATGTCTCCCCTTAAAATCTTTCTGAGTGAAATACCATTTCCCTGACAGGCTAAGACCGGAATAGTCAAATCGCATAGTATTGTTTATATATTTACCGTTCAGGTATTCATTGTAGTTTTGTTTTGTTTGCGAGATAAGGTGTACCTCAGCTTGTATATCAAAATTTCTGGTTATGCTTTTGCCTGCAACTATTCCTATGCTGTATCCGAACGAAGGCAGTGAGTGGGTTAATTCATCACTTCTCAGTCCCTGTATAGTCTTATTATTTAAAAGCCAGGTGTTTGCTGCATGTCCTGTCAGACCGGCATAGTAACGGCTGGAAATTGATGACTTTCTTACCTGTTGTTGCTCTTCCCCGTTAAGGGTTGTATTTACAGATTTTAATGCAGCATCCGTCTTATTTGCAATTGGAAACACTTCGACTGAAGCTATCGGGTCGATCTGTTCCTGCGCAGAGGTCCTGTATTCACCTTCTCCTTTCCCAATCTCAACATCTTCAATCTGGCGGGCAGCCGGGAATTGCATTGCTTGTGCAAGCCCTGTTATGATTGATGTATCCGTTCTGAAATCCTCAATCATATCTATCTGAAATTCACGATGAACCATAAACCGGGTTGGCCCTGAATCCATAAAATTAAGGTACAGCAATGTTCCCACTCCTATTACAATGAATAATGATGCAGCGGCAGCCATAACATACATAAATCTCCTCTTCCCGCTCACAGGCAGTTCCCTCTCTATCCCATTCCAGACTCTATCCAGGTCAAGTTCGGTACGGATCTCCTCCCATACCTTCTCAGGAGGTTCGGGTCCCGCATTCTCAATAATTTTTCTATACCAGTTAATGAAGTTCATAACTAAAGATTCATATTCCCAATGAAGTCCATCAGTAATTTTCTTGCCCTGTTAAACTGAGATTTTGATGTGCCTTCTGTAATTTCAAGTTTCTGAGCTATCTCTTTGTGAGAGTACCCGTCCAGTGCATGCATATTAAAAATAAGCTTTGCGCCCTGGGGGAGCCGTTCAACCTGCTCAATCAACTCGTTAAAGCCGATAATCCTGAGAGCAGAGTTAGTGGTTTCTGGTCCGATATAACCGGAATTGGTTTCAATATATTCATCAGTCCTTCTTCTCTTCCTCAGGTGATCAATCGATGTGTTGGTAACAATTCGTCTTATCCAGCCTTCAAGTGATCCGTCGCTCTTATAGTGTTTTATGTTCCTGAACACTTTAATGAATGCTTCCTGCAGCATATCCTGGGCAAGAGCCCTTTCCCCGGCGTAACCAAGGCAAACGGCATACATCTTTTTTGCAAAATGCCTGTAAAGATGCTCCTGCGACCGCCTGTCGTTCTTCCTGCATCCTGAAAGTATTTCATCCTCTTTAAACCCTGCTGATATCATACAAATCAATCAAAAACTACCCTGAAAGATCTTTCGATCCTGCTTGCCATTGAATTGAAAATATTAATGTTATTTTCAGGTGAAATGATTATTATATTCTCATCTCCCAGAACAGAAACTGTTGCTTGTTGCAGAACCGGAAGTTTTACAAACTGGAAAACCTCACCTGCATCTACTATGATCCTTGCTTTTGATGGTTTATCTCTTGTCAGCACAATCTGATTCCCCTTATTTTCAGGTTCAGCACGAACCCTGATCTGCTCTGGAATATTGTACTCAAATATAACCGGAATTTCTGCTTGCCGGCCCTTTTTAATCATTCCCTCAAGCAGCAGTGAAGTCCCGTCACCATTCCCCAGATTAATAAACAGTTCAATACGGTTATACACACCCTGGGGAATATCAAAACTCAGCTCCATACTGCTATCCCCTTTCTCCAGATCAACAATAACAAGCTCCTGCAGATCAGAAACAAAAAACACATCCCGGCCCTGATCCCTGCGGCCGTCAAATTCAATAGAGCTAATTACCAGCGTGCCCTGATCAACAGTTATTTTACCAAAAGGCGGATCTATTGGGAAGCCGCTTTTCAGTCCGGCTCCTTCTTCATGTGAAATCAATTCAAAATCGAAAACAACTTTTGAGGGCAGGGTAAGCGGGTCTTTGCTGCAGGATGAAAACATCAGCAAAAAAACCAATGGTATTAATAAACCCTTATTCATATGCTTACATTTGATTTTACTTTACAATGTCCTGTCAAACTTATAACGAAACAAATCAATAAAAGGTTGGAAAAAAAGAAAATCACTTTGTCTTGTCGTTACTTTTATCCTGTGAAGAGATTTCCTTCTTATATTCTTAAAATTTTCAGAGGTATTTTGCCGAAAAATTCACACTTCGTGTGACCGTTAATTCATATAATTCTTTATTTGACCCCGAGGTAGAATCTTGAGGAATTATTTTGATTAAAATTCGTAACTTAATAATTTTAAGATTTGGATTCAAATATTGGTTCGGAATTGAATTCAGATTTGGTTTCAAATATGAGTCCGTGCACAAATTCAGATTCTGCACAAAGAACTGTCGTTCAGCAGTCAGCCCTGTATTGGATGATCAGGATTAGTCAGCAATTTCCCCGTCCGGATCCCAGAGGTCTTCCCAGCCACGCGCATCCGGCCACAGAAATACCTGCCCCTTGATAAGCCGGCAGTTCCTGTCAATTCCGGCTAATAACTCCATCTCCTTATCAGTAAGCGGTTCAGAAACAACCGATTTGAGATTGCTCAGAATATTATCCCTATTTGCAGAAAAGGGAATAGGAACCTGTCCCCGCTGAACCGCCCATTTAATACATACTACCGCAGGATGTACATTTAACCTGCCGGCTATTTCCACTATCACCGGATCTTCTATATCTGCAGTATCTTCCGGACTACGGTCACGTTCCGGGCGGGCCGGTGAACCAACCGGTGAATATCCGATTGGTATAATTCCTTTTCCAACTACATAATTGAAAAACTCCTGCTGCTGAAAGTGAGGATGCAACTCCATTTCGTTGCATGAGGGTTTGATTTTTGCATCCCGTAAAACAAGCTCAAGTTTTGGGATGGTCATATTTGATGTACCTATATTTCTTACCAGACCCGTTTCAACCAGAGTCTCCATCTGCCTCCATGTCTTCATAAAGTTATCATGTATGTATGGCACGGCATCAGGATCCCTGGATCCGACGTCAACACCTGCAGCATGGTGATTTGGAAAAGGCCAGTGAACAAGATACAGGTCAAGGTAATCAAGCCGGAGGTCACTTAGTGATTTTTTACATGATTCAATTACCTGCCCCTCCCCATGCATGTTATTCCACACTTTTGAAGTCATCCATAACTCCTTCCTTTCCAATCCCCCTTCCATAAGCTCAGAAAGAACCGGTCCTATTTTATGTTCATTCCCGTAAACGGAGGCGCAGTCGATATGCCTGTAGCCGAGCAGGATTGCCTGCCTTACAGCCATGGCAACCTGATCTGCCGATACATGGTCGGATCCGAAGGTCCCCAGACCAATAACCGGGATCTCGTCGCCGGTATAAAGTCGTTTGGCAGGAATTTTGTCAGGGTTTACACCCTCCGGATCTGAAATGAATTTATTTTTACTGATCATAACGGCACCTCCTCATCAAAGACTATTGCAACCTTGCCGCATTTGCCGCCTGCCATAAGCTCATAAGCCTCCGCTGCCCTGTCAAGTGTAAACCTATGGGTTACAAGCTCCTCAGGGTGAATTCCCCAGCGGGCTATGCGCTCCACCAGTTCTTCCATAAGCCATATACTTGTTACCCACGATCCGTATATTGTCACCTGATCGTGTATGATATCTGGACTGGGATTAAATTCAACCGAACCACCCTCTCCCACCATGGCCATTTTACCCCATTTACGTGTTGCACGGATCGCAAGCTGACGTCCGTTTGTGTTACCTGAGCAATCAACCGTCTTTTCAAATCCCTGACCACCGAATGTTAGTGCCATAACATCTTCTAAAGTACGTTCACCTGAAAGGAATATATGATCTGCCAGCTTTTTCTCCATGGCCAGATCGCATCTATCCTTCACAGTATCAACCCCAACGAGCATCTGCGCCCCCATCGCTTTTGCCAGCATCAGGGTGGCCAGTCCAACCGGGCCCAAACCCACAACAAGCACGGCATCATTTCCACATATCCCTGTCTTTTCAAGAGCCTCATAACAAGTTCCGAATCCGCATGCAATCTGGGCTCCATCGGTGTAGCTGAGCGAATCAGGCAACAACACCAGGTCCTTCTCCTCAGCAACAATATACTGAGACATACCCCCATCACGTTGCCAGCCGTATGCGGCACGATGGCTGCTTGTACAGCTGATCATGAAACCCCGCCTGCAATCATTACATACTCCGCAACCGGATATATGGTATATAACCACCCTGTCACCCTCTTTGAATCTCTTCAGTCCGGGTCCGCATTTCACTATCTGACCCGATGGCTCATGTCCGGCAACTACGTTGTTGTATCCCTCCGGACCCTTACCCAGATGTTTATGATAAATTGCTCTTATATCGCTTCCACAAATGGTCGAAGACTTTGTTTTGATAAGTACCTCTCCGTGCCCGGGTTCGGGTACAGGGATATCTTTCAGCACAACTTTGCTGTTTCCTGGGAGATAAGCCCCTTTCATGGTGGCCGGAATGTTGTCTCTCATAGTCATTTACTTTTTATCAGGTTAGTATTATCGTAGATTTCAATTCAATATCCTTATAGTTGAAATTTTCGGGTTTTCCATTGTATTCTATCTGCTCAAGTAAAAGATCAAAGGCCGTGCGGGCCATCTCCTTTTCAGGCTGGTCGATTGAAATAATATCTGAATTCAGCAATGAATTAAAAAGGTTGTCGCCGAAGCCTGCAACTATAACCTCATCAGGAATTTTCATATTTATCTCATTGAGATAACGTACTATTCCGAGAGTGAGAAAAAACGATGTTGAGATTACAGCATCAGGCCTTACTCTATTTGAAAAAAGTTCGACTGCAGCCTTTCTGCCTGATTCGGGACTGAACTGTTCTTCAATGCAAATGCTTTTTTTATAATCTGAATTGATTATTCTTAACCCGTTCAGATATCCCAGGTTCCTGTTATGGAAAACACTGATATCATCCGGTCCTGACACATTTGCAACCCTTGAACGGCCCATCCGGCAAAGTTTAACAACCAGCGATTCGACAACCTCTCTGTTATTGGCAGTAACCCTTGAAGCTCTTACATCATCCAGAACCCTGTCGAAAAAAACCAGCGGTATATTCAGTTTGTTGAGTTCCCTGAAATGGTCGGGTGTTTTTGTTTTATCAGAAACTGAAGCAATAACTCCGGCAACGTCCTGCGAAATCAGTTTTTCAATAAAACTGCGTTCATGGTCAAAATTTTCGTTCGACTGGTAAATTGAGAGGACATAATCCTTTTCGTAGCAAAAGTCGGCCAGGTAATTAATAATATTGGAGAAAAAGCGATGGTTAATGTTGGGTACTATCAGTGCAATCACATTCCGAAAACTGTTCCTTAGCCTCAGTGCGTTCAGATTGGCATAATAGCCATGCTCACTGGCATAGTTGCGGATAAGTTCACCTGTCTCAGCTTTTATTCGCGTATCCATCCTCAACGCCCTTGAAACTGTTGAGTGATGAACCTTTAATTCTTTTGCTATATCCTTGATAGTAATTCTCATAAGCGAATATTTGACACTGGAGATTTATCCTACTCCTTATATATTTATAAATTTCAACAATCGGTTCATTGTAATATAATATTGCCTGAAGCTGGTATTGAAAAGCTCTGAATTTCATCATTAATTTTAATCAGGCCCCCGGTTCCAGGCTTGCCATAAACAATTCCTTTTGTAAACCGGCTGTTTTCCCATGAGAAATCCACAGTAAATCCACCCCTTGCCCGTAATCCGATTACCCGACCATCTCCCCAGGTTTGAGGAAGTGCTGGTAGAAGATGTATCATACCTTCATGAGACTGCACCAGCATTTCTGCAATACCTGCGGTCCCTCCCATGTTTCCATCAAGCTGGAAAGGGGGATGCGCACATAAAAGATTATTATAGGAGCCCCCGCCGTCTGTCATATCTTGTCCCTGAAATCCGGTGGGTCTCAACAACCTTCTAAGAAGAGAGTGTGCTCTGTCTCCTTCCTGAAACCTTGCCCAAAAATTTATTTTCCAGGCGAGTGACCATCCAGTACCACCGTCTCCCCTGGCTTCAAGGCTTGTGCGAGCTGCCTCCGCTAATTCAGGGGTTTTTAAAATTGATATCTGATTTCCGGGATGGAGAGCATAAAGGTGTGATACATGCCGGTGTCTGCTATCCGGATCGTCCACATCTTCATTCCACTCCTGTAATTGTCCCCAACTACCAATTTTCGGAGGTAATATTTTGTCCCTCACCTCGACGAATGCTTCTTTCTTTTCTACATCCATTCCCAGAATTTCAAGGGCCTTAATACAATTGTTCAATAAATCCCAGGCAATTTGGTGATCCATTGATGCACCTGTTGATATGCCCCCATGCTCAGGGGAGTAAGATGGATTTGAGACAAGGTAACCATCATTATCTTCAATAAGATAGTCCACCCAAAATAAAGCAGCCTCTTCCATCAGGGGATAAGCCTTTTCTCGCAGATAGACGGTATCAGCAGTGAAAGCGAAATGCTCCCATGCATGCTGACACAACCAACCGGCTCCTGCAGGAAAAAACCCCCAGGGGAAATCCCATCCCGGAGAGGTGTAGCCCCAGACATTATTCATTGTGTTTACTATCCATCCTCTTGTACCAAAGAAAGTCTCTGCTGATTTTCTGCCTGGAACTACCAGGGTTTGGAGATATTCAATAAGTGGTGTATGACACTCCGATAAATTGGTAACCTCTGCAGGCCAATACAACATCTGCAGATTGATATTAGTGTGGTAATCAGCCGCCCAAGGAGGATTTGTACTGTTATTCCATTTACCTTGAAGATGCATTGGCATGGTACCAGGTCGTGAGGATGAGATCATAAGATACCGTCCATATTGAAAATAAAGTTCTTCAAGTCCCACATCTTCAATACCGGATGCATATCTTGAAAGCCGGAGATCGGTCGGAAGTGAATCAGCCGAATGCCCTGCTAGGTGTAGTTTTACACGACTAAATAGTTCCTGATAATCTAAGGAGTGTATTTTAACAAGATCGGCAATTGACAATTTTTTGATTCGATTCAGCACAGCATCATTAGCCTGCTTGTAATCATGGCCGCGATATTCAGGAAACACAGGCCTCCACCCAGTGGCAGCAGTATGTACAACCGATAGCATGCTTGCATTTGACACCGACAGGCTGCTGCCAGCAAATGAAATTTTTCCGTCTGAAATAATTCGTAAGACCGTCTCAAATTCAAGATTATTGTCGGCAACATGCCCGCGAATTCGAAGTACATCATCTTCATAAACAATATAATCAATTTTATGCGGCGATTCAAATTGCAGAATATATTTACAGCCGCCTGCGGCATCATTTTCAAAATGGTAAACCATAATCCTTTCAGGGTAACATCCGAAAAATTTACGACTATGACTTACTTCTCCTGCCCTGTAAAATACCCGTCCAAAGCCTTCTGAAATATTTACTTCCCTGACATAATCATTTATTTCAGGTGATTGACCAACAATGTCAACATAGAGGTCTCCCATTGTCTGCTGTGCCCCGTAATCACCGAATGATAATCCCTCCTTAGAGTTTATAATTCCAGTGAGTTCCGAATTTGCCAACCGGTGGCCTTCAAGGAACTTGTTATCGTCTAAAAGCTTTCTAACCTCCTCAATGTATCCGGAAGCTCCTTTACGAAGTCCAAAATTATACTCGGGATGTGAACCCGGACCACCGGCCCATAATGTGCCTTCAGAAAATTGTATATGCTCACGGGTATAGCCCCCAAAAAACATCACACCCATATAGCCGTTGCCCAGGGGAAGAGCTTCTGTCATCCAATCATTAGCCGGCTTATCATACCATAACCTTAGGTTTCTGTCATTATCGGATACAGTTTGACATGCTGCAGTTAAAACAAATGTTAATACAAGGAAACAATTGAGTCTTTTCATAATTTATTAGTTTGATTGTCAGTTTAAACCTGGCGGAGAACTTTATCATCAATTTAATTCTTAGGCAAACTAATCAAAGACCAAATATAAATCGCAGCCGGAAGTGCCAGATAAAAATTTCAAAGGTTGGTGCATGTATCCGTACTATCAATCTATCTCTGTCAGCAATATAGAATTTACACATGAGTGTACTTATTTAGCCTTAATATCACTTAGTGATTTTTAGATTATTATAAAAATCACTTATCCTGGATCAATATAAAACCCGAAATAATAATACACACGTGTGCAATCAAAATTATGTTAAAAATAAAATAATACAAACTTTTTTTGCTTTTTAAAAAAATATTTAAG
>SKND01000410.1 GCA_007120695.1 Bacteroidales bacterium
AACTCAAAGTTATAATCTTCTGAAGGCCTGGGTATAAATGCCCAGTTCCAACTGCTGATCAGCATTGCACAATTGCCGGAATAACTTATGGATATTTGATATTTTACTGTTTTGTATACGGTGTCGATGAATATCCTGCGGCTATAATCAGCGTTGCATCCTCCGCCTGATGTTCTCTTTCCGATTAATATGTATTTGCTGAAATTAACAGGAGATAGTTCAGCAGCTTCGCAATCAAGCCCGTATATTTCATCCCTGATTGAATCCTGGAATTCCTGATAAGCCTTATTATCTCTGATTATTATTTGATCATAACCGGATTTATGGATTGCAGAAAAACAGGGAGTGATCAAATCGTCAGTAAACTTACATTGCCCTGTTATTTCCGTGAATTCTTCCTTGTCGCAGGAGGTTGTAATAAGGATTAACAAGATACAGACAGCTGCCCTCATGTTTGGGTTTTTTTATAAGATGCCTGAAAACTCCGTAAGGTTGCATTATGGCAGCAATTATATGAAAAGAAAAAGGCAACTATCTTTTTATCACATAATTGCCCCTTGCTGTTTTCGTTAAGTGGGGTGGAAGACCGTAATCAAACTCTACCCCGTGCATGTCTTTAACATCCTGAAAAACAATTTATAATTAAACCCTTAATCTTTCCTTTACGTATATTAATGCATATTAAGTTTGATAAATATACTTCCCGGAAAATTCCCGCATCACCGCATGATCATCATTTTTCCTGTTTTGCTGCCCGATATTTCCCCCCTGATTATGTAAACATAGACTCCGGGTTTGAGAGATGCTCCGTTTATCTCAATACTATGCCTGCCTGGTCTTCTGATACCATGAAAAAAGGTTTGAAGTAACTTTCCGGACATGTTATATACCTGCAGCATGATTACATCAGACTCCACCAGGTGATAATCAATTTTACTTGACACATTAAAGGGATTCGGGTAGTTTTGGAAAAGCTCCAGGTTTTCGTACAGGACAGTTTCAGGACTTTCAGTAATTGCAGTAGTCACCGATCCCTGAATAAACATCCAGCCGGTATTGTTACTTTCATGAATTTCATCTATTTCATTATCCGGGTCAATTACCATATACATCCTTGAGTGAGACAGATCATGAGGGTAAACCCATATAAAGCTAATGGTTTTGACACCTCGTGAAGGAACAGGGCCATCGGTTAAAAATTCGGTGTTACCGTCGATATCGGCCACCAGGTCTCCGTCACCGGCAGGATCTCCCAGGTAAAATCTGACTTTGACGTCGGAGGGTGAATTTATCAGGCTGAAATTCCTGATATTGGCGGTTACCCTGACAGTATCGCCTGCAGACACTCTGGCCGGGGAAAAATATAAATCCGTAGTCTGCTGGCGTTTTGATTCGTCATTAATGGCATACCCTTTTTCCGGATCATGCCGCCATGGCAGTATCATGGTCAAGTCGGGTTTGTTGCCGTATCTCTCCTGCCACCAGGTTGACCCTCCAGCCATATCGACAAGAGGCTCCACACTGTAATCAAGAACCAGGGCACCCTGATTCGACCAGTAAGCAAAGGGTCTTATCCTGTACTCTGTCGGGCCAATAGATCTGTCAAGGCCACCGTCAATTTCGAGCGTTAATTTTATATCATCAGAAACGCTGGTGGACTGGGTGTAAACAAATGCATCACTTTGATTGTATTGGGCTTTATAACCAAATCCCATGAAACCGGCATCTACCCCGTAACGGATCTCTTCATAGGCCTGATTTTTTTCGAAGTTGGACCAGGTAAGATCCCAGTCGATCTCGTTAATTGCGCCTAAAGTAAAAACCGGAGTGGAAATATCGTGCAGTGGCTGGATTTCCTGGAAGATATTGGGGTTATCAGTTATATTATCATATGGAGAGTACGACAATATATTACCTACCTCATGGCCGGGTCGGTATGAATGACCGCTTGCACTTTTGCTGGGGTACCATATTGCTTCTGACCTTGTTGGCTCCATAGCAACTATCACGCCGGCTTCCCGGGTATTGTTCCCGATGAAGTAAGGGTATTCCCATACGTTGTAGTCGGTTATAGTTGAAAAAATCTGGTCATCACTTGTTGCTGTTACTGCAATGTGAATAGTCTGAGTCTCAGTCCTGGTGTTTGTGTATTCAAAATTTTCACCATACTCGCCAAGCAGATGATACTCGAAATTTTCCGAATAGCCAACAGAGACAGTACCTCCAACACCAAGGGGTGCAGCCTCCAAGGTTGCCCCCACACTGACTGAGCCTGATCTGGCCAGACCGGCTGAGACACTCCAGGAACTTTTTATCTCTGTTGTGACTTCTGCTATCTTAGTCTCTAGTGTAGTATATCTTGAGGAGAAACCGCAGGGCCCGCCAGCAAAACAATCATTGATGTCAAAGATCTCTTCATCGAAAATATCAAAATGAAGAGGGGGGGAATTTAAGATCACAATGGGCTGGGATACTCCGCTTTGAAGATGGTGCCGGGGAGCCTGTATTGTTATACTGGAATTTTCAAAATCGCCTACGGCAAGTGCATAGGGCCTGTTCTGCCATTCATACGGGATCTCTGCCAGGTTTTCAGATGAGGATTTTAATCCGAAGGAGGTCAGATCACCATCTGTCACACCATAAAAATTCATATTAAACCCTTGCGGAAAAGGATTTTCCCAGTCATCGCTATAGATATTCTTCACTATTACCAGATCCTTTCCCGGTGTTTCATCAACATTGGTAATCGCAATATAATCGTAGCTTTCTTCCAGTTCATCTCTGCCACTGCTACCACCCGTAGGGAACCCTCCTGTTTTCTGTCTGCTAAGGTTCAAATCGCCATCGGTGCTGTAAAGTTCAAATGAGCCCGAGCGTATAAAGACCAGTTCTGCAGAACCGTCATTGTTAATATCCCCTGAGGCCAGCGCAATTGAGGGCAGAAAATTGGGGTTGTTGTACCCGGTTTCCTGTTTGGAGGCATCGAAAATAATGGATTCAAGATTCAAACCGGGCCTTACCAGCTGGAGAAAGGTGTCATCATAATTCGGACTGCTGTTGTGCAAAGTTGTCAGTGCTACGGCAATCATATCCTGTCGTTCCCCGTAGCCGGGAACTGCACATGCGACAACCTCGATTTGATTCAGGGAAAATAATCGTGACTCTGTAATGGATTCCTCGGTAAGAATGACATTTTTTGTTTTTGGAACAATCTCATTGCCGTCATAATCATAAAACCTGATATACAGTCCGTTTTCAGATACCGGATCATTTGTTTCATTATAATAGATCAGGGCGATTTCATCCTTGCCATCATTGCTGAAGTCGCCCGAAATAACCGAAAACCTCATCCTGTCGAGGGAATTCCCCGTTAACTCCTCATTTTTCGTGGTTGCAAACAGT
>SKND01000203.1 GCA_007120695.1 Bacteroidales bacterium
CCGTTCCCGTCCTGTGCATCATGTTCCCAAACACCCCGGGGAATCAGTTTGTTGAAGAGGCTTATCACGTCATTCTGAACAGAATCATCCCAGTTCTCCTGTATCATAATGCCGGCTGTGGCACCCTGCACATAAACGGAAACAACACCGGTCTGCACCTTACTTTGGGTGGCGATACTCCGGATCTTGTCAGTTATGTCGAACAGTCCGTTGTGGCTGTTTGTCGAAATATCTATTATCTCCTGCATTTTTATCCTGTATTGTTAATTATGATTAATTTTACCCTTATGCCATTGATGTAAAAATAATGAAAATGACATGGAGAGCAAACAAGACAAACTGAAAATCAAAGACGGCAAATTGAGCTACGGTAATGGGATAACCCTTTATTACCGTAGCTGGACGCCTTCTGTAAAACCTGAAATGGTTATTGCACTGGTTCACAGACTTGGTGAGCATTCAGGAAGATGGTTATCATGAACTGCATAATGAGCTTTAGAAAGATGAGGTGTTCAGGCATATTGTAGACTGGATTGAGAAGAATATTAACCGGAACAGTAAATAGCCTGTCCATAATGTTCGCAAGCCTTGCATCCGAACATTAACCTTCGGTTGATCTCACATGCAATGAATCTCTCGTTTGTCGAAATCCATCAGATGTGACATTATGATTCAGACACTGACTTTATAGACGGACTAAATAATAAAAGAAAATGACGTTGTTCAGGACGGTGGTAGAGATACCGGATAATAAGGAGAAGCTATCATACAAAACACCCTCATTGTGGATGGGCTCCTGTTTTACTGAAAACATTGGTTCCCGGCTCAGTAATCTGAAATTCCCCTGTATGGTAAATCCGTTCGGGGTACTTTACAATCCCGTATCAATCATGAATTCACTGTTACTTCTTGCTGAAGAACGCCTGTTCAGCGAAAGCGACCTGAATTATGGGAATGAACTGTGGTACAGCTTTTATCATCACTCAAGCTATTCACACCCCGACAAAGGTGTTTGCCTCACCAGGATCAATGATGGCATTTCAAGCGCATCCAAACTGCTTTGTGATGCAAAATTCCTTTTCATTACCTTTGGTACTGCAAGGGTTTACCGTCTGAAGGAAACCGGTATTGTTGTCTCCAACAACCACAAATTGCCGCATAATAAATTCGACCACAGCCTGCTGGAGGTAGATGAGATTGTCCGGTCCTACAAAAAACTGATAGAACAATTGACCGGATTGAATCCCCGGCTCAGTCTTGTTTTTACTCTTAGTCCGGTCAGGCACTGGAAAGATGGTGCCACGGGCAACCAGGTTAGCAAATCGACACTTATGATTGCCATAGCCAAGCTGGTTGATTATTTTGATAACGTATTCTATTATCCGGCCTATGAGATAGTGATGGATGAATTGAGGGATTACCGATTTTATTCAGATGACATGCTTCATATCAGCAGCAGGGGGGTGGATTATATCTGGACCAGGTTCACAGAGACCTTTTTTGATCCATCTGTATTTCCAATGGTAAAGGAGATCACGGCAATTTTGCGGGGGCTTGAGCATAAGCCTTTCAACCCCTTTACAGATAAACACCGGCAATTTCTCAGAATGCTTCTTTCCAGGATATCCTCTGTTGAAAAATCCCTCCCGGAGTCAGATTTTTCTGATGAAAAAAGGAAAATCAGGCATTTGCTTGATCCGAATCCGGAATGAACCTTACAGCAATTAATTAAATTGATCAGGCAAACTGTTATTCCTTTACGGGTGAGGAAAGTGAAATAATTAAAAGGACATCCAAATGGTTGTTGGAAGCGGATTGTTTCTAAAACTTTTAAGCGGGTGATAGTTTTTCTGCACCCTGCATCTCTTTATTCATGGGGAGTCTGGACACATGAACAAAATGTTGTACTGGTTGTTTAGAATAGGTAATCAAACATTAAACAAATGGCAGCAAGGATTATAATATTCGTTTTACTGAGTTACACTATCTCATCAGCAATAGCTCAGACCGGTGAGAACGGTGTTATCCAGGGCAGGGTTTTCAACTCAAAAAATAATGAACCTGTGCCTTTCGCAAATGTTGTTATATGGAACACCACAACCGGAACAAGCAGTGATTTTGAAGGTAATTTCCTGATTACGGGCGTACAGCCCGGGATGGTTGAGATAAGGGTTTCTGCAGTAGGGTTCCGGACCTATATATCAGGTCAGCTTATGGTTACCAATGCCCGTACGTTATACCTTGAGGTACCTATGGAGGAGACAACGGTAGATATTGATGAAGTCACCGTCAGGGTTTCTCCGTTCAGGATGAGAGAGGAGAGTCCTGTCTCCCTCAGGAGGATAGGTGTTTCAGAGATAGAGAGGGCCCCGGGAGGCAACAGGGATATATCAAGGGTGCTCCAGGCCTTTCCCGGTGTGGCATCAACACCTTCATTCCGTAATGATCTTATCGTCAGGGGAGGGGGACCGTCTGAAAACCGGTTTTATCTTGACGATGTCGAGATCCCAAATCTGAACCATTTTGCCACCCAGGGCGCCAGCGGCGGACCGGTGGGAATAATCAATGTTGATTTTCTACGGGAGGTCGAGTTTTATTCAGGAGCATTCCCCGCCAACAGGGGTGGAGCACTTAGTTCGGTGCTGGATATGAGGCAGGTTGACGGAAATCCTGAACGACTTCAGTTCAGAGGTGCGGTTGGAGCCTCCGATCTTGCACTTACTCTTGATGGACCACTGAGTGAAAATACCACTTTCATACTCTCGGCCAGACGCTCATATCTTCAGTTCCTGTTTGATGTGATAGGCCTTCCCTTTCTGCCCACCTACAATGATTTTCAGTTTAAAAGCCGTACGAGGATAGATGACAAGAGAGAATTTTCAATTATCGGACTTGGAGCAATCGACCAGTTCAGGCTCAACCTGGATGCCAATGAAACTGAGGAGCAGAGGTACATCCTTGGCTACCTTCCCGTAAATGAGCAGTGGAACTATGCTATAGGCACCGTATATAAAAGATACCGTGAAAACAGTTTTGATACATGGGTCGTTAGTCGCAACTATCTTAATAACAGCGCCTACAAATACAGGGACAACAACCCGGACGACCTTCGTACCATCGATTACGAGTCGGCCGAAATAGAGAATAAGTTCAGGTTTGAGAATACAAGCCGCAGATTTGCAAATACAAAAATTCTTACCGGTCTGGGTTTTGAATATGCCAAATATACAAATTCAACATTGAATACCCTGTTTATTGGCGATCAGCCTGTATTGCTGGATTATGATTCGTTTCTGGATATGTTTAAATGGAATATTTTCGGACAGGTGAGCAGAGATTTGTTTGATGACAGGCTTATACTGTCATTTGGCCTTCGTGCCGATGCGAACAGCTACTCATCGGATATGTCAAACTTGCTTGATCAGATATCGCCCAGATTTTCAGCTTCATACAGTCTCACATCGTCATTTTCATGGAATTTCAACACAGGAAGGTTTTATCAGCTTCCGGCCTATACCACTCTGGGATTCAGAAATAATGAGGGGGTTCTTGTAAACAGGGATAACAGCCTCAGGTATATTTCTGCCGATCATATCGTGTCAGG
This sequence comes from Bacteroidales bacterium, assembly GCA_007120695.1. Taxonomy (GTDB): domain Bacteria; phylum Bacteroidota; class Bacteroidia; order Bacteroidales; family PUMT01; genus PXAP01. The sequence goes on from SKND01000203.1 coordinate 3,605, forward strand.
ATTTGAATACAGACCGGATGATCAGGCAACTGTTTCAGTGGAAGGATTTTTCAAGAATTACCGCAATTATCCTTTCAGCCTGGTTGATTCAATACCACTGGCGAGCAAGGGCGGAGACTTCGGAGTAGTTGGCGATGAGGAGGTGACCTCCACCTCAGAAGGCCGCGCTTACGGGATGGAGTTTCTGGCAAGGAGCAGAGACTTTTACGGATTTAATATTGTTATGTCATATACACTGGTGCGAAGTGAATTCAAAGATATAGCAGGCCAGTATGTACCCACTGCATGGGATAATCGTCACATAATCAATATTACTGCCCAGAGAAGCCTTCCGCGAAACTGGGATGCAGGTTTCAAATGGAGGTTTGTCGGGGGTGCTCCCTATACACCTTTTGACCTTGCAAAATCAAGCCTGGTTGAGGCATGGGATGCCAGTAATATGGCTTATCCCGATTTTCTTCGCTTCAATGCCGAAAGACTTGGTGGATTTCATCAGCTGGATATAAGGGTGGATAAACAGTATTTCCTGAATAAGTGGTCTTTATTACTTTATCTGGATATCCAGAATGTTTATAATTTTAAATCGGATGAACCCGACAGGCTGGATATTGCAAGGGATGTTTCAGGACGGCCGGTAGTTAACCCGGCTGATGAAAACCGATATCTGATGCAGGTGATAAAAAGTGACGGACAGGGTACGGTGTTGCCAACCGTAGGGATTATAGTTGAATTCTGATTGCCTTACAGAACTATTAATAGCTTACAGTAATTCTGAAAAAATAAAATTTAAATTATGGATCTTAATATAAAATCCGGGACTGGAAAAGGAACCCGCTTTTTACAATTTGCAGGTTTTGTAATTATTATGCTTGTACCTTCATGCTTTATGTTTCCTCCCGTAAATAATGAGGAAGAGCCGCCAATGCATTTTGAAACAAACCCTGAAGGAAGAGGGCCGGCACTGGAGATTGAGTTCTTAAGAGGCAGAGCTCATTATTTTCCACTTATGGCTGTTTGGGTTGAGGATACTGAAAATAAATTCATCCAGACTCTTTATGTTGCCCGGTCGATCGCTACCGGAGTGTTCGGACACGGTGATGCTTCAACGGGCAAGTGGATGCCCGGAGAGATAAGAAGACCGGCCGCACTTCCGTTTTGGGCGCACAGGCGGGGGATTATGGCAGATGACGGTCTTTATATACCGTCACCTGAAAATCCTGTTGCCGATGCCTATACCGGGGCAACTCCAACCGGGAGTTTTATTCTCAATACCAGGCTGGATGACCCGGCCGGCAGCCCGTTTTATATTTATTTTGAATTGAATCAGTCGTGGGACTGGAACGGATACTGGACAAACAATAAATTTCCCGGAGATATGGAGTACAGAAGTTCAGCCCAGCCGGCGCTCGTATACAGGGTTCTTGTGGATCCTGCAGAGACTGATAAAGAGTATATAATGGAGCCGGCAGGCCGAAGCCACCATTCAGGCGAAACAGGTGAACTTTTTGATGATTTGCATACACTGACAACCGCACTTGAAATTGCTGAAGCCATTGTTGTTAGAGTGCGGCAGCAATAACCGGGATTAACCTGTTATTCTTTTCAGGTCATCCGGAGTATCAATTGAGATAGTATCGAAGTCTGTTTCGCGTACCTTTATTTTATAGCCGTTTTCCAGCCAGCGATTCTGCTCCAGTGATTCTGCCATTTCCAGCGAAGATGGTTCCAGTCTGGTAATCTCCTGCAATATACTGGTTCTGTAACCATACATTCCTATATGCCTGTAGAAACTATGTGAATCAAGCCATTCTGACCGGTCCTTTCCCCTTATGCAGGGTATGGGTGAACGGCTGAAATATATTGCATTACAATCTTTGCCGAATATCACTTTAGGCAGGTTCGGGTTGAATATTTCATCATTGAGGCTAATCTTTTTTATAAGGGTTGCAATACCGGTGTCACTATCGCGAAAACACTCTGCCAGCAACTCTATCTGGCGTGGCTGTATAAAGGGTTCATCACCCTGTATATTTATCACTACATCATAATCAGTTCCGGTTTTTTCTGATATCACTTTCACTGCTTCGGCGCAACGTTCAGTTCCGCTGTTATGATCAGATGAGGTCATTACCACAGCTCCTCCAAAGCTTTCAACAACAACTTTAATTCTTTGGTCATCAGTTGCAACTGCAACATTTGCCAATGCATTTTTTGCCTGCTCCCAGGTTCTTTGTATCATTGTTTTGCCTTTTATCTCAACCAGAGGTTTTCCGGGAAACCTGCTTGAATGGTACCGGGCCGGTATTATTCCTATCAGATTCATCACTGTAGTTTTAATTCTGATTCATCGTGAAGTAATGCCGGTTTTTGTGAACTGGTTCACCGGTCAATTTTTATCCCGGCAAATTAGTAAAAAACTATTAAAGTTGTAAATTTGTCATGTATTTGGTCAGGGTGAAGCTAAGCAGCACTCAAGTTGTGATGTTTTAGCAGATTCCTGCAGATTGAAGGAAAACGAAATGGATATTCAGGCGATTAAACGTAGATTTGGAATAATCGGTCACGCCCCGGGACTGAACAGAGCCATTGAAGTGGCACTCCGTGTAGCACCTACCGATCTTTCGGTTCTTATTTCAGGGGAAAGTGGAACCGGCAAGGAGGTGTTTCCGCAGATAATTCATCAGTTCAGTGCGAGGAAACACGGACCTTATATTGCAGTGAACTGTGGTGCGATTCCTGAAGGGACTATTGACTCTGAATTATTCGGGCATGAAAAGGGTGCATTTACCGGCGCTCATGAAAAGAGGAGCGGATATTTTGAAGTTGCCAACAACGGCTCAATCTTTCTTGATGAAGTTTCAGAACTACCACTGTCAACACAGGTAAGGTTGTTACGGGTACTGGAAAGCGGAGAATTCCTGAAGGTGGGATCATCAAAGCTGCTGAAAACGAATGTCAGGATTATTGCTGCCACCAATGTTGATATAGTCAGATTGATGGGCCAGGAGAAATTCCGTGAAGATCTTTATTACCGGCTGAATACCGTACCCATTTACATTCCGCCACTTCGCGATAGAAAAGAAGATATTCTTATACTTTTCAGGAAGTTTGCAACGGATTTTGCCGAAAAGTACCGGATGCCTGAAATCCTCCTTGATGAAGAAGCCAGGCAGATGCTGATACAGTACAGCTGGCCTGGCAATATCAGGCAACTGAAGAATATAACCGAGCAGATATCTATTATTGAAAAGAACAGGGAGATTGATGCCAATGGATTGAGAAAATATTTGCCCGACTATTCTGAGGAGACCCTTCCTGCTCTGATTAATTCTGCATCCGATAAATCGTTTGCTTCTGAAAGGGAAATTCTCTACAAGATCCTTTTTGATATGAAAGGTGATATGCATGATTTGAAGAAACTGGTGCATGAGATCATTGAGAAGAGTCCCCACGATATGGATCTCGATGATAACCGGCTTATGGACAAACTTTATTCCGGTAACGAACCGGTCTACGAAACCGGGTTATCCCGCCTTCCGGAAAACAAAAGGAGCGAATCACCTCATATTGAAGATACAGAGGAAATAATTGAAGAATCATTATCGTTACAAGACAAGGAGGTGGAGATGATCAGAAAAGCACTTGACAAATACAGCGGTAAGAGGAAGATGGCTGCCGGTGAACTGGGTATTTCTGAGCGTACACTTTACCGGAAGATAAAACAATATGATATCGATTGAAAGATGAGAGGAATATTATTTGGCGCAGTTGTTCTTAAATTGATTTTGTTTACCGGATGTTCGGTTAATTACTCATTTACGGGAGCATCAATACCTCCCCAGCTGGAAACAGTTTCTGTAGAGTATTTTGACAACAGGGCTCTGATTATTTATCCTTCATTAAGCCAGGATCTGACAGATGCTCTTAAGGATATGTTTCAGTCACGCACAAGGCTTACACTGGTAAATGAACCCGGAGACGCCGATTTTGAAGGAGTGATAACTCAATACCGAACTCAGCCCGTTTCAGTTCAGGCCGACGAGCAGGCAAATCTTGAGAGGCTTACAATAAGCGTACAGGTGACATATAGAAATAATGCCGATCCTGAACAGGATTTTGAAGCAACCTTCTCAAGATATGAAGATTATGATGCAAGGGCTGGACTGGAGGCAGTTGAGGCCAATCTTGTTGAAAAAATTATTGCGCAGATTGTAGAAGATATCTTTAACAGGGCATTTGTAAACTGGTAAGTTTTAATGATTGCACTCAGAATAATTTTAGCTTATGAACAGGGATAAATTCATTAACTACCTGGACAGTCCCGAAACACTGGATGCCGACAACCTTGAGGAGTTAAGGGGTGTCCTGCATGAATATCCCTACTTTCAGACGGCCCATTTGCTGCTGGTCAAAGTATTAAATAACCTGCAGGATATGAGATTCAACAACCAGCTGAAGTTTTCGGCAGCACATATAGGTAACAGGGATATACTTTTTAACCTTATAAATCAGCATCAATTCACCATCAGTAATGTTAGCCGGGAGCCCATTATTGAAGCCGGATTGGAAATAAGCCAGGATGCTGCCGGGATATCCCCTGACGCTCCTGCAGACCCGGAAACTGAAGAGAGTCTTGCCGATAAGATATTGAGGGAAATTGAGAGCATGAAGAGAGAGGCAGAAAAGACAGAACCGGATCCACTTGTTCAGGAAATTGCTGAACAACAGCAGGACCAAGGGCATGCGACAGGTGTGGATCCGGCAGAAGAGAGTTTGGCAGTAGAGGGTGAACAAAAGCAGGGAGCCGGTGATGTACTTCTTATTGATGACAGGGCAGAAATAACCAGTGGTGTTGAAAATGCCGGAGATGATGTACCCGGGGAGTCTGGATCACCCGGTACCAATAAGGCCGCAACAGATCTTCTTGAATTTGATAAACAGGAACCTGGTGATCAGAACATATCAGGATCTGACGAAGAAGGGCAATCACCCGGAGCGGAAAAAAAAAACCTGAAACCCGCCGGGGATATCCCTGATGAATCATACTCCTTTTCCAAATGGCTGGATGTTTTTCAGACTTCTGCAATCACGCTCCCGTCAGCAAAAGGGACTCCAGAATGGGATGATGACAAAGGGCATGATCTTATTGAAAAATTCCTTAAAGAAAAACCGAGGATTGAACCACGCTCACCACTGGATGATGAAAACCACCCAACAGATATGTCAGAAAAAAGCACGAGGGAAAGTGATGAGTTTTTTACTGAAACACTTGCCCGAATCTATGTGCAGCAGAAACATTACAAGAAGGCTATTTATGCCTATGAAAAATTAAGTTTGAAATATCCTGAAAAATATAGTTACTTTGCAGATCAGATTGATGAGATAAAACGTTATCTCATATAGGGCTTTTCGTTTGAAAGCCCGATACCCTTAAAGGGTCCTGATAAGATTAGTATTATTTATTTAACAACAATAATTAACGGTTATGTTCACATTTATTTCGGTTTTGATTTTTATTGCAGCAATACTGCTGGTTCTGATTGTGCTTGTCCAGAATTCCAAGGGCGGTGGTTTAGCTGCGAATTTTTCAGCTTCCAATCAGGTTATGGGGGTGAGAAAAACTGCTGATTTTCTTGAAAAGGCAACCTGGACACTTGCTGGCAGCCTGGTATTCCTAAGCATAATGGCATCGGCAACGATACCGCGTGGCGAAGCGGCCGCAGAGCGTTCGTTGATCGAAGACCAGATTGAACAGACAATCGATCCTTCAACTGTGCCTTCCTTCCCGACAGCCATACCCGACCTGCCTGAAGATTTACCGTCAGCTGAAGAGACTCAGCCGGTGGAAGAGGGAAATGAATAGAAATAATAGTGGTTGTGAATCTGTTTTTAACCTGAGGTTAGCGACCCGCAATAAGGGGAGTGTCAGTATGTCATTTATTGCTGACACTCCTTTTTTTTATGGCAGTTTGTGGCACACATGCTTAATAACTCAGTTATACAGGAGGTTGCCGTTATAAAGGTGGGTGAGTTCAGCATCTGCCTGCCTGCCATTTATCCGGCAGGTATGCCAAATTTGAACAGCTGCCTGCCTCAATGTACCAATTTTCTCCTTTGGCATAATATATGATCAGGGGGAAGCAAAGTTTTAATAATTATGTTTAACTAATAAAATTTGAAAAAAATGGCTGATATAAAGCTAACACCATTGAAAGACAGGGTACTTGTCGAACCCCACGAAGCAGAAGTGAAAACTTCCAGCGGGATCATCATTCCCGAATCTGCCCAGGAAAAACCCCAGAAAGGAACCGTAGTAGCCGTAGGTGACGGAAAAAAAGATGAGCCGATGACCGTTGAGGTTGGCGATGTGGTACTTTATGGCAAATACGCCGGTACTGAGATAAAATTTAATGATAAGGATTACCTGATCATGCGTGAAGATGATATTTTACTTATAGAGAAGTAATTGTTCAATCGAGTTGTTAAACCATAAAAAACAATAATAATATGTCAAAAGAGATTAAATTTAATATTGAAGCAAGAACACTTTTGAAACAAGGTGTTGATGAACTTACCGATGCGGTTAAAGTAACACTGGGTCCCAAAGGTCGTAATGTGGTTATCGACAAAAAATTCGGAGCCCCGCAGATTACCAAAGATGGTGTAAGTGTTGCAAAAGAGATTGAACTTTCAGATCCTTATAAGAATATGGGTGCACAAATGGTTAAAGACGTTGCATCGAAGACTGCCGATCAGGCAGGAGACGGTACTACTACTGCTACCATCCTTGCACAGTCCATAATGAGTGTTGGTTTGAAAAACGTTACAGCCGGAGCAAATCCGATGGACCTAAAACGGGGGATCGATTTAGCAGTTAAAGAAGTGGTTAAGAGTCTAATGGCTCAGACCAAGACCGTAGGTGACGATATCAGCAAGATAGAACAGGTGGCTTCAATTTCGGCAAATAATGATCACTCTATCGGGAAACTGATAGCCGAAGCAATGGGAAAAGTAAAGAAAGAGGGCGTTATTACTGTTGAAGAGGCAAAAGGTACGGAAACAACAGTTGAGGTTGTTGAAGGTATGCAGTTTGACCGCGGGTATATTTCCCCATACTTCATAACCGATACCGATAAAATGGAAAGTGTTCTTGAGAATCCATATATCCTGCTTTCAGACAAGAAGATATCAACTATGAAGGACCTTATGCCGGTTCTTGAACCTGTAGCACAGGCTGGACGTCCGCTGGTCATAATTTCAGAAGATGTTGACGGCGAAGCACTGGCAACACTGGTAGTTAACAAGCTGAGAGGATCACTTAAAATTGCAGCCGTTAAAGCTCCCGGATTTGGTGACAGAAGGAAAGAGATGCTTGAGGATATTGCTATCCTGACTGGCGGAACAGTAGTTTCTGAGGAAAAAGGACTCAAACTTGAGACGGCTACAATGGAACTTCTAGGTGAGGCTGAAAAAATAGTTATTGACAAGGAAAATACAACTATTGTAAACGGTAAAGGTGAAAAGTCAAACATAGAGGCCAGGATTAAGCAGATAAAGGTTCAGATTGAGAATACCACATCTGATTATGATAAAGAGAAGCTGCAGGAACGTCTTGCCAAACTGGCAGGTGGTGTAGCGGTTCTTTATATCGGAGCGGCTTCAGAGATTGAGATGAAATCCAAAAAAGACCTTGTTGATGACGCATTAAGCGCTACACGCGCTGCTGTTGAAGAAGGTATAGTACCCGGTGGTGGTGTTGCATATGTAAGGGCAATTGATTCGCTGGCAAAACTTAAGGGACAGAACGAAGATCAGAATACTGGTATTGCCATAGTCAGAAGGGCAATTGAAGAGCCTCTGAGAATGATTGTTGAGAATGCAGGCCAGGAGGGATCAATTGTTATTCAGCGTGTAAAGGAAGGTAAAGCCGATTTCGGATACAATGCCTACACTGATAAATATGAAAACCTCTATGAGTCAGGTGTTATAGATCCCACAAAAGTTACGCGTATTGCTCTTGAGAATGCTGCTTCAGTGGCCGGAATGTTCCTCACTACTGAATGTGTTATTGTAGAGGAAAAGGAAGATAAGCCGGATATGCCTCCAATGAACCCCGGTATGGGCGGAATGGGTGGTATGATGTAAATCCGTCTGTAAAAAGCCATTTCAGGACCATTATAGCAGGGACTGAGTATTGTGAAAATTATTTAAATCACAAGTTTCATAATAGAAAAAGCCCTTCCCATAACAGGAGGGGCTTTTTTATACCTTTAAATTCGGGTATTTCTGAATTATGGGTTATAATTCATGCCAAATTCAATTAACTTTGGGGGAATAAAAATTTTATGATGCAAATCAGACTTAGAAAAACTGATGAAATATCAGGTCAGCTGCCGGCACTCTTTATTGCAGCAAAATCAAGTGATTTATCGGCCTGCTCCTTTACTGAAGAGGAAACCGGATATGTGAAAAAAAGAATAGAGCGGGGCGATGACCTTATTATTGTGAATAAGTTTAGCAGATACACGGGGCTTATAATAACTGATGACTCCGCGCCTTTATTCAGCCAGCTTGAAGCCCTCAGGAAACTCTCTTCCGGGTTTCTTTCAACTGTCAGGGAGAACGATCACCCCGAACTTCTTGCATGTGATCTGATTAATGACCCTGAATTGATATCAGCTTTTGTGGAGGGACTGGTACTGAGTAATTACCGGTTTGACAAGTATCTGAGCAAGCCAGCCAAAAAGCAGGGATTTCC
>SKND01000050.1 GCA_007120695.1 Bacteroidales bacterium
ATATAATTTATATGCAATACATAATTCATTGATTATTAACTTGATTAACCTGATTTGTACAGATGAATCCCCATGATACTGAAGTCTCACAAAATAACATGAACAAACCAGGGGGATCCATGGGTTAGAAATACAGAAATTCAATTCCGTGCTAAATATAACTAATTGAATATTAACTTTATTGACATAATTTGTTCACATGAAATTATTTGCTGTTAATATCACCAATTTCAAAATAGACGGAGGAGCAATGTTCGGCGTTGTACCCAAGGTGCTTTGGGAAAAACGGTATCCTGCCGATGAAAACAACCTGTGCAACTGGGCACTACGCAGTCTGCTGATAGATACCGGCGAGAGAGTTGTATTAATTGACAACGGTTTTGGTGACAAGCAGAGTGATAAGTTCATGAGCCGCTTTCATCTCAATGAAAATCTGGGAATTGAAAAGGCACTTGAAAATATTGGATACAAGCCTGAGCAAATATCAGATATGCTTATAACCCACCTTCATTATGATCATTGCGGAGGAGGTGTTAAACATGATGCTTCAGGAAACGGGTATGAACTAACCTTTCCTAATGCCCGGTACTGGGTTGGAAAGGCGCAGTGGGACAGCGCAATGAATCCGAACAGCAGGGAGGCAACTTCTTTTCTTGAAGAAAACCTGATTCCGATGCAAAGGAGCGGGAAGATGACACTGGTGGAAGAGGAGACTGAACTGCTTCCGGAGTTGTATGTACGAATATTCAACGGGCATACAGACGGACAACTAATCCCGTTTATAAAAACCGGTAACGGAAGCACCCTGGTTTTTGCAGCAGATCTGCTCCCCTCAACAGCTCATATACCCCTGCCATATATTATGAGTTATGATATGAAACCCGAAATAACACTCAGTGAGAAGGAGAGTTTTCTTGAAGAGGCTGAAAAGAACAATTACACCATTTTCTTCCAGCACGATCTCTATAATGAATGCTGCACCCTGCAAAAAACCCGGCGTGGGATAAGTGCAGGAGAGACATTTCTGCTAAGCGACAGGTTCAATAACTGAAAACAGGAAAGCCCACGCGGACAATACTATTAATGCCAGAATATCAGCAGATTCCGGAAGCAGAAAATAAAAAGGATTGCCGACAAAACAGAGTCTGAAACAATGAGGATTCTCTCTTTCCGGTTTGCCGGATCGATCTTACCGGATTGCGCATAGCCCCCGGATTGCCTGGTTTCCATATCGGAAAGCCGGATCCTGATATTAGCCATGCGAAGCAGTATTAAACCGGCAATAATCCTCATGATCAGCTGAAAAGCAAAAAAACCGAAAATCAGCGGCCCGTTCCTGTTGTATCCGGCGGCAGATTCAAAATTACCCCTTACCATTTCCGAAAAGCTTCGTGACAGTCCGCAAGTGGGACAATCATCCCCGTATATTGAAATATGTGCACATTCAAAAGGATAATATCCGTTACCGGAAGCAAAAATACCTGAATAGATAAAAACCAAAATTATAGCCAGGCCGGTCAACAGATTTACCATCTGGTAAGGCGAGACACTTAAACGGCTCATATTCTGAAATTATGAGAATACTTCATGCAACCTGCGAATGTAAAGCCGGCAGTAATAAACCAATTGTCCCGGATTTCCTTCAGGCAGGAATTCTGAAAAATTGTATATCTGCAGGCTCACCGGTATAAAATAATTACTCGTCAGGCTCTTCTTCCTCCTCTGCTTCAGGCTCAACTTCTTCCTCCTCAATTTCCGGTTCTTTACCCTCAAGCCTTTCCAACTCCTCAAGCATGCCCTTGCTGTCGAATTCGGCTGAATCAGCCGGAATGGAGTCAATCTCCCAATCATCTATCCCCTCAATGGCTCTTCTTATATTCTCCCTTATCTCGTCTCCGATAGTGCCTTCCATGCCGGGGCCAATCCTCTCAAATCCCGTAGTTGCCTTTCTGATAGCTAACAACTGCCATGCTGCAATAGAAGATCCGAGTATTGAAATGATCAATGCTGCAATAATCAGTCCCCTTGGTGCATTTGCACTGCTTGCCTGCGAGAAGGCTACGGCACTGAATATTAATGCTATAATGCCGGGTACCAGTGCATACATACCTAAACATGGAATAAACGAGAGTATGAGGGCTATCAGCCCCACTACGAAACCGGCCACACCTAAGCCCTGTCCGGCATTGGAGCTTCTTTGGTCATCCATGGCAATCAATTTTTTAGGTTAACATAATATCCCTGATCCGACATACATCAATGTCTAAAATCCTGAAATAATGGTTTTATTCTCCCGTATCAAGAAGTATTTCAAGAATCTTTACAGCAGCTGCCGATACTGAAGTGCCTGGACCGAAAATTGCCATCACTCCGGTTTTGTAAAGAAAATCATAATCCTGTGCAGGTATAACACCTCCTGCTATCACCATAATATCATCCCTGCCCAGTTTCCTGAGCTCCTCGATAACCCGGGGGACGAGGGTCTTATGCCCGGCTGCCAGGCTTGATACCCCAAGCACATGAACATCATTCTCTACAGCCTGTTTGGCTGCCTCAACCGGTGTCTGGAAGAGGGGGCCAATATCAACGTCAAAGCCGATATCTGCATAGCCTGTTGCTACAACTTTGGCACCGCGGTCATGGCCGTCCTGCCCCATCTTGGCGATCATAATGCGTGGCTGCCGCCCTTCTTTTACGGCAAAATCCTTAACCATCCGGCAAGCTTTTTCAAAGTTGTCATCACTGCCTGATTCTGATGAATAGATTCCTGAAACTGAACGTATCACTGCCTTATACCTTCCTTTTACTTTTTCGCAGGCCAAAGAGATCTCTCCAAGGGTTGCTCTTTTAGAAGCCGCCACAACCGACAACTCCAGCAAATTGCCGGTACCGGTTCTGCATGCTTCGGTAATTGCCTCAAGAGCTTTGTCAACTTCGTCCCTGTTTCTTTCTGCCTTTAGCTTATTTAATCTGTTTATCTGTGCTTCCCGCACAGCGGTATTGTCAACATCAAGTATTTCCAGCGGATCCTCTTTTTCAAGCCTGTAGCGGTTGATCCCGACTATTATATCCCGGCCCGAATCTATCCTCGCCTGCTTCCTGGCAGAGGCCTCTTCGATGCGCATTTTTGGTATGCCCGTTTCTATTGCTTTTGTCATTCCTCCCAGCTCTTCAATCTCTTCAATTCTTGACCATGCCTTATGCGCAATTTCATGAGTGAGCCGCTCTACATAATATGATCCACCCCACGGATCAACAGAACGTGTTATCATGGTTTCTTCCTGGAGAAATATCTGTGTGTTCCTGGCAATACGGGCAGAAAAATCGGTAGGTAGTGCTATAGCCTCGTCCAGGGCATTGGTATGCAGTGACTGGGTATGACCAAGCACAGCAGCCAGCGCCTCAATACATGTGCGGGATACATTATTGTAAGGATCCTGCTCTGTAAGGCTCCAGCCGGAAGTCTGGGAGTGGGTCCTCAAAGCAAGTGATTTGATATTACGGGGATTGAACTGCCTGACAATCTTCGCCCAAAGCATCCGGGCAGCCCTCATCTTGGCAATCTCCATAAAATGATTCATGCCTATCCCCCAGAAAAATGAAAGTCTCGGGGCAAAAGCATCAATATCCATTCCTGCATTAACCCCTGTTCTCAGATATTCCAATCCGTCGGCCAGTGTATATGCAAGCTCAATATCTGCAGTTGCTCCTGCCTCCTGCATGTGATAGCCCGAAATACTGATCGAATTGAAGCGGGGCATGTTTTTCGATGTATACTCAAATATGTCGGCAATAATCCGCATTGAGAATTCGGGCGGATAGATATAGGTGTTCCTCACCATGAACTCCTTTAGCACATCATTTTGAATTGTGCCTGTTAGCTTGTCAAGACTCACTCCCTGCTCAAGACCGGCAACTATATAAAACGCCATAACCGGCAAAACAGCCCCGTTCATTGTCATCGATACAGACATCTTGTCGAGAGGTATATCATCAAACAGGATCTTCATGTCAAGAATTGAGTCGATCGCCACTCCGGCCTTACCTACATCACCAACCACACGTTCGTGATCAGAATCGTAGCCCCTGTGTGTAGCAAGATCGAAAGCCACTGACAAACCCTTTTGTCCCGCAGCAAGATTCCGGCGGTAGAAGGCATTTGACTCCTCGGCAGTTGAAAACCCTGCATATTGCCTGACCGTCCAGGGGCGCATTACGTACATTGTAGAATATGGTCCTCTCAGGTAGGGAGGAATTCCGGCAGCATATGACAGATGCTCCAGATCTTCAAGGTCCTTTTCGCTGTGAACGGACTTTACCGGTATCTGCTCGGTTGTCATCCATCTCTCTTCACCATTACCGTTATTATAGACCTTGCCATTTACATTCCTGCCTGCCCTTATATTTATCTTTTTATAGTCCGGCATACTTTACGCTTTTTATTTAATTCCAAGTTCGCTCTGGAATTGCTGAAGCGATTCCAGGACATTGGATCTGACATGAATAAAATGTTTTACTCCTGCACTCATAAGCTGCTCTATGCTATCTTTCGGGTAGCCCGCAACCACCAGGATTAAATTGTCTTTTAATTCCCGGGTAATAACCGGTACTATCTCAGGATACTCATCATCTGAGCTGCATACCACCACAATTGAGGCATTACTTATAAGAGCTGCTTTTGCCCCTTCGGCGGGATCGGTAAATCCTAAATTATCAATTATTTCATAACCTGCACACCCAAAAAATCCTGATGCAAAACCAGCCCTGGCCTTACGCATAGCAAGGTTTCCGTAAGTAAGAAGAAAGACTTTGGGCCTGCCACCGGTATGTTGCTCAGTCTTAAGCCTCAACTCTTCAAATGCCTGTGCCCCGCGGTAAATCCTTAGCGGGCGGGCCAGCTGGTTATCAGCTTTCGGAACTTCATTCCTTACTTTGGAGATGTCGATTTTGTCAATAACCCTCTCCTCAGAATTGGGATACTGGTTGGTGCCAAGAAGAGTGTCACGTCTTGAAGCTAAAAAATTGTCCCTCCTGGAAGCTGTTTCCTCAACCTGTTCCTGTATAAAACCAGCTTTAAATGCCTCCACAAGTCCACCCATATCTGTGGTTTTAAGAAAAAGGTCCCATGACTGCTCTATCAGCGCACCGGTAAGTGATTCAATATAATATGATCCTGCCGCCGGATCAACCACCTTGTCAAAATATGCCTCCTCCTTTAGTACAAGCTGGGAATTGCGTGCTATCCGTTCTGAAAAAGGATTTGAGCCTTTGCTGAACGCTTTATCGAACGGTTCGACGGTAAGTGAGTCGGCACCCCCGAGAATTGCCGACATCGACTCTGTGGTTGACCGCAGCATATTAACAAAGGGATCGTATATGGTTTTATTCCACCGGGAAGTAACGGCATGAATTACAATTTTTTCTGCAACATCAGGATCCGTATCCCAGGCTTCAACCAATTTTGTCCACAGATATCTAGCTGCCCTGAACTTAGCTATCTCCATGAAGTAATTGCTGCCCGAGGCAAATGTCAGTTTCATCTTCTCTGCGGCCGTTTTTACCGGTACACCGGCAGCCGTCAGACGTTCCAGATATTCAGCACCCCCGGACAGGCCAAAAGCAAGCTCCTGCACAGCTGATCCGCCGGCATTGTGGAATACCGAGGCATTGATATTGATGACCTTGAAATTTGATAACCTGGAAGCGTCATTAACCATGGAGGCTGCGATATCAAAAGAATCCTCTTCTCCTTCGGCGAAATTGCCGGTAACAAGCAGGATTCCAAGCGGATCATACTCGATAGCCCCGTGAAGATCAGAAACTGCACCTCCCCTTGAAATGTTCTCCTTATCAATCAGCTCCGGCAACCGTGAGCAGCGGCCTGATGGGATGAAATTCAGCTCGGCAGATGCAAGACATATATCCTTTAAAAGTAATGCAACTGTCTGCGGAGAGTAATCAAACTTATCTTTCAGCACAAACCCGACAGACCCGGCTCCCTTCATAAGGGCATCAAGTGCTTTTATATTGGCAGTCCCCGGATCGTCAACAACTATATCCTGGCGCACCAGCCAGTCGTTTGAGCCGGTTTTCGTACCTCTCACATACGGGTATTTCCCCGGAAGGGATTTAAGATGCTCCAGTCCCTTAAGATCTTCACTACGATAGTAAGGCCGAAGCGGTATCCCTTCAGGTGTTTTCCACACCAGCTTTTTCTCATAATCGGCACCCTTCAGGTCTGCCCGAATCACCTCTTCCCATTGTGCGGTCGACACCGGAGGAAACTCGTCAAAGAGCTTTTTATTAACGTTTTCAGGCATGATTGTTCAACATTAAAATAAGAGTAAATTTACACACTCCTTCACACCCTGCCCAATGATCATTATCATCCAGTCAAGGCAGATATAAGGCGGTAAAAAGAGAGCAATACCTCTGCAAAGTTAAGAATAAATATAGTTAACCAAGTTTACAGTTTTACATATTACTTAACCTTAAAGATCAAACTTTGGAAGGATCAGTTCAACAGGCTTAGACCCTCCCGGGCAGAGGCATTGCCGGGGGTATGCATAAGAGCCCGCTGAAAAAGTATTTTCGCCTCCCTGAATTGCTTAAGCCTGTATTTGCACCAGGCCAGCATAACCAGTCCGTCGATATCAAAAGGATAAAGATTGACCACTTTCTCAAGGTACTGGTGCGATGTCTTGTACTCTTCCCTGTTATAATAAATGACTCCCATGCGATAATTAACCAGCGAATTCTGGGGATCGGTAGCCAGTATTTTTTTATAATGATCAATAACCTGATCCCAGTTGCCCATGGCAGAAAGCGGATAGACAGCCCCGAGCCGGGGTTCGATGGCATATGGCATAAGGCTTATGGCACGGTTGTAATATGAGGTGGATTCAATGAACGATCCCGACAAATAGGTAAGCCAGCCAAGCCGGAGATTTATCTCATATGATTTTTCATCGTAGATGGTCCTGAGCACCTCGATGGATTTCTGCAGTTCACCAGTATTCTCAAGGGCATAGCTTTCGCGGAAGGTTTCGATCTGCTTTTCCGCATCCTGGGAGTAAAGGCTGTAAGGGACAAGTATTGACAATAGTATTGCTATCCTTAATAAAGTTCTTAGAATTTCCATTTTATTCCTCCTGATATTTTATGAGTATTAAATTCAACAGGATTTATCAGAATATCAGCTCCACCATCATCCTTGATAAACCTGCTTTCCTTTTGAGTATAGTTGTAATGCAAAGACAATTCTATGCCCCGGTCAAAAAGGGGAGCTATAAGGGCAAGGCCATATTCTTCTTTTGTAATCATGGGATCATTGTAAACCAGGTATGCATGAGGACCGGCAAAATTTTCCCTCTCTCCCCGGCTGCCTGCAAACTCAACCCATAAGCCTGGGAAAGCCCGAAAGCCAATCTCCTGTGACAGGATCCATTTTCCATCCTCTTGATTCTCTGAAAGCACAGAATACCGGGTAATTCCGGAAACAGTGTAAAGGTTCAGGTTACCGGCAGGAAACCAGCTTAAGGTAAAGCTGCCCTGCAACTGAGGTTGCCGGTTAATATAAGAATACCCCGCTGCCAGTCCCGGCTTGAGCTTCCCGAAATATTTCCCGAATCCAAGGCTGGTAGCAACATTATGGCTGAGGGAATATTGCTGTACCTGGAAAGTTGTTAGTCCCCTCCCTGCAACAGTTGTTTCATAGGGAAATATTACATTCACATAATGGATGGCCGGCACCAGGAACGCACCATTTCCAAGGAGGATCCTGCCGGAAAGATAATACTGGAACTGGCTTAGACGGGCATCCCGTACAAGGTTTACTTCGTCTTCCTGCCGGGAATAGAGTAAATGGGATTTGGAAAGATAGCCAGCTGAATGAGTGAGCATAAGTTGTTCCCCGGCAGCATGTTCAAGAGATGCGCCAAAATGCATAAAATTGCGGGTGACGGACTGGAACCCGTCGACCGCAGGAACTGCGTCCGGAGAATAATTGTCAATAATACCGCGATCCTGCAGAATGCTTCCGGTGCCGGTCAAAGAAAATGCGTGCATGGTGGTCGGCTTGTAAGACAACTTATTTTTTAACCTGGAAGAAAATCTCCCGGCAACCTTATGTGCTTCCATTTCCCGGCCATAGAAAGTATAAGCAAAATAAAGGTACTCCATTGCTGCATCATCGGTTGAATTGAATTCCAGTGCTTTGTTGAAATGCCTGATTGCTTTTGAATAGTTATTCAGCTCATATGCCGCAATGCCAAGTCTCATCCTGAGATAATAATAATCAATCCCCTGCCTGACAGCCTTCTCACCAACACTTAACAACTCCTTCCATGAACCATCCAGGTAGAGTTCATAAGTCCTCTTGTCAATACCGGCAAAATCCGGTCTTTGCTGAGATGAGGCCATATTCACAATAAATATTGCCGGCAACAATAAAATCATCATTCTAACCATACAGCATCAATTTCGGTTTTACCATCTTTAACTTTAAATGTTCTTATCCCGGTACTGTCAATTTCAATATCAAATTGTTTGCTGCCTTGAAACTTGCCAAAGACATATGATCTGGTTTCCGGTCTCAATTGTAATTTTTCAGGAGAAAGGGAATTATCAATACTGACATACTTCATCCTGTAACCGGCCTTCAGAAAGATAAAGAACGGGGCTACCAAATCCTGGAAAAACAGTATGGCTTTAGGAAACACAATATTTACGGGGTATTGATCCTGCAGGGAAATATCCTGGTAGAACCCCTGCTGAACCTTATAGGCTGCCAGGTAAAAGTAATAGAGCAGGGAGGAGCGTTCGCCCTCAAAGTGGGTAAAATACCATATCGTTCCGTCATTTTCAAACCATGCCCTCGACCCGGTCTTTTTGCACGATATATATAACTTATTATAAATACTGATTCCCACTTGCCAGTCAGCGACACCCTTCCTGCCATTACGGGTCTCTTCTATTCTGATCTTCCTTCCCGGAACCAGGTCAAAGGCGTTTTTCATAAGCGCATTAACCTCTACATTCCTTATCCTTTCTTTCTCCCCCGGTATATTGTAAGAGTGAAACAAGAATTTGTTCTCCTTTTTAAGAATATAATGGCTGACGGGATATTCAATGGTGCCGGAGCCGATCCATGGAGTTGCCTGCATCTGAAAATGCAGGTGCGGAACAGGCGACCGTCCGGAGTTTCCGCATTTTGCAATTGTTTGTCCCTGTCTTACTTTTTCTCCCCTTTTTACCGTGATGGAGTCCTCTTTAAGATGGCTCAGTTTTGAGTAGAGATTATCATCATGCTTTATAATGACGGTATTCCCCCAGTTATGCACAAGATTAACCTCGCCGATATTATTATCGGCAATATCACCGGTAACCTCCTCCACGGTTCCTTCCGCCGGGGCCAGAACAGCCTTGTCATAACAATAGTAATCACTGCAAACATTACCCTCTCCCCTGTAAGATCTCCCTTCCTCATCCAGTATCTCAAAATCCAGGGCATGCCTCCATTCATCCTTATGGGTATGTTCGCCGTCATAAGCCTGCGTCACTGTCCATTCACCGAAAAACGGCAGTTTTACCTGGACATTGTACAGGTGGGCAAACCTTTCAGAAGCGTTGCGAAAGGCATACAGATTCCTCTCGGGAGAATTATACTGGTAAAAGAAGGTATGCAGTTGATTTGTATTGCTGGTTCTGAATTTCAGCACATAAAGAAATAATAACACAATGATATTAAACGGAAGGGAATAAACCGGAAGATGAAACATTGCAAATACAGAGCTCAGGCTCATGGTGAGCAATGCTACCAGGGGCATCAGGAAAACCACCCAGAGGTAGGATGAAAAGGTGGGGATTATAAAAAAGCCCCCGGCCGCAATAGCCGTAAGTATAAAATTAAATCCTATATAGCTGTAATTTATCTCATCCAGATCGGCTCCCACAACTTCATAAAACAGGAAAGCCGAGTAAAACCCCAAAAGAGACAGCGTAAAAGCTATACGTGAATAGTAAAGCAGTCCCCCGGCAATGATGATCCCCGACAGCAAATTATACTGGAAAAATATAGCCCCCAGGGAAATAAAATATACACGAAGGGAAGGAGAAAGGCCGATCTGCCTCCATGACTCATAAAGCCATACCAGTGTGCTTCCGCCAATCTGGTACAATTCGTTAAGGGTATAGACACCTCGCTGACTGATACCAAGGGCAGTCAGATCACGGGTTGCCAGCATGACTATCCAGATGGAAAGAACAAAAGGAACACTCAGATAGGGAAGAGCGTATTTACCTATTACCCCTTCCGCTGCAATTGCGATGAACAGAACAAGTATTGCAGCCAGGATAACAATTAGCAAAAGATTCCATCCCGGTGCAAAATAAATACCCAGTCCCAGTCCCAACAGCAGACTGTTAAACCCGTAAATCCCCCTGGCAATAATAAATTTGTTAAACCCCAGCCCAATCCCCATACCATTGGTAAACAGCACAGATACCAACCCGTAGAAGCCGGCATAAGGATCAACAAAGGTGACAATCAGAAGCACCACCGAGAAAACACGGTTGTCTGAAAAAAATACCTGGGAATAGCTGTTCAGCACACCGCTGAAAAACAGTTCCAGGTTATCGCTTTTCACCGCCTCTGCTATTCTTGCCATAATACCTTTAAAACAGTAATCACATTAAACAATATCAGTTGTTTTTTAAATTGAACAAAATTAGAGTCCGTCTATAAAGTCTGTGTCTGGATCAGAAAGTCCGGATACAAGGCTTGCGAGGTCAAAAAAAGCGGAGTTTACATGAGGTAAATGAGCATTTTTTTGAAGAGCGAAGCGAAGCAGGCGGACATCGTAATCAGACACTGCTAATTACAATTTAAATGTTTTCAAATGCTCAGGCAGTTTCTCCAGGGAGGTGATAGTCTCCAGCTTTTCTCTTTCACGAATCAGATGCACCTTATTATCAGAACCGATCATAACCACCCGGGGACGCATGGTAATAAACTGCATCCACTGCGTCATATTATATGCCCCCACCCGGCTGATAACTATGTTGTCTCCCTTTTTAAACAGGGGCATCACAGCCGCTTCCTTTATAACATCAATATTCATGCACAAAGGTCCGTATATGGTTGTCTCCTCCGTATGTTCCGACACGGGCTGTGCAGGGTTAAGCTGATGGTCATACCAGAATGAAGTAAACAAAAGATTCACGCCAACATCAAGAATAGTTGCCCTCCTCCCATCAGAAAGACGTTTATTGGCAATGACAGTCCCCAGTAAATAACCTGCATCATCCACCAGTGCCCGGCCTGTTTCAAGTATAAGCAGGGGCATGTTTTCAGGCTTTATTGCAGAATTACTCAGGGCAGAGCTTATGGCTTCGGCATACTCATCAAATCCCGGTGCCGTATCGGCACCTGAATAGTAAGCCCCTTTCAAGGTATTTTTGGAAGCAAATCCGCCTCCCAGATCTATATAGCTTACCACATGCCCGTACTTGCCAACCAGTCCGCTTGCAAGTTCAGCAAGCTTGGCTGCGGCCAGGCTATAAGCACCGGCCGTCAGCATATATGTTCCGATATGGGTATGCAGTCCGGTCAGCTCCAGTTTCCCGCCGGTCATTATCCGGTTAAGGGCATCCCAGGCCTCACCATTCTCATAGTTAAACCCGAACCTGTCCCACATAGGATAAACGCCAACATCCATATTAACCCTGATGGCAACCCTGGGCTTTTTGCCTGTTTCATCGGCAATTTCAGACAGCGTATACATCTCATCGAAATGATCGATATGTATGAGCGAGTTATTATTGGTTGCCCTTAACAGGTCTTCCCGGGTTTTGTCGGGACCGTTAAATATAATATGCTGACCCTTTACACCCAGCGCCAAAGCCTTCTCATATTCAAACCCTGAAACAACTTCAGCCCAGGCCCCTTCCTGGTGAAATACATTGCATACGGCATTAAGGTAATTTGTTTTGTATGACCATGCAAACTGCACCCTGGGATACCTGGTATCAAATGACCTTTTAGCTTCTCTGTAAGTTTTGCGAATAGTATTTTCCGATATTACAAAAAGCGGGGATCCATTCTCTTCAATCAGCTCTTTCACTGCTACCGTGTCGATATGAGTGATTGGCGATATTCCGGTCTTCATGCCAAATTTACTTGGCATCCCTGCATTCAGCTTTTTAATGACGGGTCTTTCAAATGGAAGTTTTTCCATAACAGCTAAATCTTAATTCTCTCCTTTTGTGGAGATACGTTCATATTTATCAATATCTACTATAAGATCGTACGAATAACGGACGAACATTTTACC
>SKND01000201.1 GCA_007120695.1 Bacteroidales bacterium
GGTTGTCCGCTTCGTTGCCTGTGGTGCTCTAACCCGGAAAGTCAGAGCTTCGTGCCTGAGCTAATGTATGATGCCGGGCGTTGTCAGGGCTTCGGGGACTGCCTGAAATTTGATGAGCCAATATTTACACCTGCTAATCCTGTTATTTCACAAACCGGCCAGTCAGCAACCTCAAAAAGTCAAGTCAGAATTTCTAACAGCCATTCTGTTTTCTATGATCTTTCAAAATACCGCGATATCTGCGCCTCAAGGGCGCTTACTGTTACGGGTGAAGAAAAGTCCGCCGACGAAATAGTTGAGATTATTGAAAAGGATTCTCAGTTTTATTCCAACGGTGGAGGCGTCACATTGTCCGGTGGCGAACCTTTATCTCAGGGTGAAAACCTGACAATACTGCTCACCACTTTAAAAAGGAAGAAGTATAATGTGGCGGTTGAGACTTCACTGCATGTAAAATGGCATGAGATAGAAAGATGTATAGGTCTTGTTGATACATTTCTGGCTGACCTGAAGCATACCGATCAAAAGAAGTTCAATGAATTTACCGGAGGAAGTGCAAAACTCGTAAAAAGAAATCTTCGCAAATTCGCAGCTTATGATGTAAACCTGATAATACGTATACCGGTTATCCCTTCATTCAACCATACCATGCCTGAAATGAAAGGCATACTCGATTTTGTTAATTCACTGGGTTATGTCAGGGAAATCCATTTCCTGCCATATCACAGTTTCGGGTCAGAAAAATATGTAATGATGGGAAAGGAAATTCCCCTGGTTGATAAAAAACCGGTTAAAGAATCAGAGTTAAATGAATATATCGATTATGCAGCTACTTTAGGCTTTTCTGCCAAAATCGGAGGGTAGGGGATTGGCTGTTGAGCAAAACGACCACAAAAGGCAAAAGGCAAAAGGCAAAAATCAAAAAGCAAAACTCAAAAGGCAAGAATTAAAAGGCAAAAGGCAAGAATTAAAAGGCAGACAGCAAAAATCAAAAAGCAAATAAATTACAGCAAATGAAGCAACAACAAACAGACCAGATATCTTCACGGATCACAGGCCTCAGGGAGAGGGTACTAGGTACTAAACCATCAGTTTGCACTGAAAGGGCAAAACTCTATACACAGGTTTACCGGGAGCATGAGGAGAAGCCTGTTATAATTAAGCGTGCCCTGGCCCTCGAAAAGACTCTGCTGGAGATGACGGTCTTTATAGATGAAGGCGAACTGATAGTCGGCAACCAGTCGTCGCAACACCGGGCTGCGCCAATCTTTCCTGAGTATGCCGTCGACTGGCTGCCGGAGGAGATGGATGAGCTTGACAAGCGGCCGGGGGATGCATTTTTTATTACCGCAGAGCATAAAAAGGAGCTCGCTGAAATTGCAGCCTGGTGGAAGGGGAAGGTGCTGTTCGATAAAGGGCGTGCACTAATGTCGGGTGAATTGATTGACCTGCAGGATGCTGCTATAATAAAGGCCACGGGAAACCTTACATCGGGAGATGCACATATTGCTGTGGACTTCCATAAAATTCTTTCGGTCGGGCTAAACGGCTATATAGCTGAAATCAGGAACCACCATCGCAAAGTGAAGAGATATGAGCAGGAGGGTGTGCGAAAGGATCATTTCTATTCGGCGCTGACAATCAGTATCAGGGCATTCAAATCGTTTATTCTTCGCTACAGGGATCTTGCTCTTGAGTTAAGCAGAAAAGAACCGGATCCAGCAAGGAGGGAGGAACTCGGTACCATTGCCTCTAATTGCCACACCATTTCAGGTGGCAAACCGCAAAACTTTTACCAGGCGCTTCAGCTTGTCTATTTTGTTCAGCTGGTTTTACAGATCGAGAGTAACGGTCATTCTGTTTCGCTGGGCCGCATGGACCAGTACCTGTATCCTTTTTACAAGCAGGATATTGCAACCGGAAATACCGACAACAGCATTGTGACTGAACTGCTCGAGAATACATGGATAAAACTTCTTTCCATAAATAAGATACGACCATGGTCACATACCAGGTTTTCGGCGGGAGGACCGCTTTACCAGAATGTTACGATTGGCGGCCAGACTGCTGAAGGCCTGGATGCAGTTAATGGGTTGAGCTACCTTATACTGCAATCGGTTGGCAATATGAAGCTTACCCAGCCCAACCTCTCCGTGAGGTTTCACCGGAAAATTAGCGAACGGTTCATGAAGGAGTGCATCAGTGTAATCAGACAGGGTTTCGGGATGCCTGCATTCAACAATGATGAGGTTGTTATTCCCGGGCTCATCAGGCTGGGGGTTACCCGCGAAGATGCCTACAACTACTCTGCCATCGGCTGCATTGAGATCGCGGTGCCCGGTAAATGGGGTTACCGCTGTACAGGCATGAGCTTCCTGAACCTGATGCGCGTTTTTTTGGCTACTCTTTATAACGGACTGGATAAGCCTTCGGGTAAGATGTTTTATAGGGGACTGGGTCATTTTAAAGATTTTACCTCTTTCGAGGAACTGTTCGCTGCCTGGGTCCATCAGATAAAATACTATACTCAGAAAACCGTGGAGGTCGATACAGCCGTCGATACGGCCCTTGAAGAGCTGGTGCCCGATATCCTCTGCTCTGCTTTTGTTGAGGACTGTATAGGAAGGGGGAAAACCATCAAGGAGGGTGGGTCCAAATATGACTTTATATCCGGACTCCAGGTGGGTATTGCCAACCTGGGCAATGCAATGGCTGCCATTAAGAAGCTTGTGTTCGAGGAAGAAAGGATCTCTAAAGATCAGCTTCTGGACGCCATTGAATCGGATTTCAATGGGAAGGAGGGTGAAAAGATCCGTCAGCTGCTGCTCAATTTTGCTCCCAAATATGGAAATGATGATGATTATGTTGACATGTTGCTCAGGGATGCATACATGCCTTTTATAAATGAACTGGAAAAATACCGGACCACCCGTTTTAACAGGGGGCCAATTGGATGTCGTTATTATGCGGGAACCTCAAGTATTTCAGCCAATGTTCCCAACGGTGCCGTTGTGCCGGCCACACCCGATGGCAGGAAAGCGTTCACACCGGTTGCAGAAGGTAGCTCGCCATCATCCGGCACCGATTTCCTGGGGCCGACTGCCGTTTTTAAGTCTGTCTCAAAACTTCCCGCCGAAAAGATCATGGGAGGGGTGCTGCTGAACCAGAAGCTTTCTCCCGCCACAATCCGCAGCGGAACAGATGAAGAGAAGCTGATATCCATGCTGAGAACATTCTTTGCAGATCTAAAAGGCTGGCATGTGCAATACAATATAGTATCAAGGGATACCCTGCTGGCTGCTAAAAAGAATCCGGAAAAGTACCGTGACCTGATCGTGAGGGTAGCCGGATATTGCGCCTTTTTTACTACATTGTCGCCGGA
>SKND01000270.1 GCA_007120695.1 Bacteroidales bacterium
TCAATTGATATTGCAATCAACTCTTATGTGTACTAAACAGTAATACTTTCCCACCAATCACCATAACCACAACTCCAACGACAGGCGACCAGACCAGGCTATGCTGTTTATCATGTGTAATCTGCAATTCTCCCACATCCAGCATTTTATTTTTTGTCAAAAAGTTGAATCCGGTGATAAGGGTAATTACCAAACCAATAACGAGAATAATTATCCCTGCTTTTTTCTGATTTTCACTTTTAAGTGATTCGATTAAAGCAAAAGAATAAGAAGCAGTATAATGATTATTGCGCCACCAACAGAAAGGTATATGCCGCCGCCTCTTTGCTTAAGTTCTTTATTGATAGACCGAACTTCCTTACGTAATTCCTTTTTTTCTGAATAAATTAACAATGATTTATCCATCTCGTTAATATCATCCAGACGCATGAGTAATTCATCCGTTTCAGCCAACTCAACATTCATGGCTGAATTTTCAGCAACTGGTAAAGGCTCATTATTTGCCTGTAATTGTTTAGGACTAAACGCAAACAGCAATAAAACTGTCATCAGAGACACAGCCATCTTTTTCATTTTAATAGGTTTTAGTGAGTATTTTTATTATACAAAGATGGGTGTCTTACCAGGGAATAGTATTACATATTTCGCGGGGAATTTTACATGAATTACAGGTCTTCAAGATTTTCAGTACGGTTTTGCTTCAATTGCCTGTAAAAAGAGGGGGTGACTCCTGTTACTTTCTTGAACTGGTTGGATAAGTGAGCCACACTGCTGTAATGCAATTTATAGGAGATCTCAGAAAGGTTAAGCTCATCATACAATAGTAACTCCTTTATTTTTTCAATTTTGTGCATAATGATGAACTGTTGCAGGGTAATACCTTTGGTCTCAGAAAATATGTTGGATAAATATGCATAATCGTAACCCAGTTTTTCACTCAGGTATTCGGAATTATTTACCTTAGGTATATCATTAGAATAGTGGATCATTTCGATGATGTGGTTTTTAATTCTCTCAACGAGAATATCCTTCATATCATCAAGAAGTTCCAATCCCCACCTGAGCAGGTTCTCCCTGAGTTGCTCGCGTTGTTCCGGAGTTATCTCTTCTGAAATTTCCACCACTCCCAGATCTACATTAACATAGGTGATACCTATTTTTTTCATCTCATCCTGCACCACCATCCTGCATCGCCGGCTAACCATATATTTGATAAAAAGCTTCATGATTGATCTGATTGATTTTGATTATTAGTCGGGATGACAAATATACAGTTTAAATTATTTAATTATCTTAAGGTTATATTGAATATAAGGCACAGGTAGGATGATATGGAAGATCTGTACGGAACAAACCCTTACCTTATGGGGGCCATGTATAATATTCGATTGGAAATTTCCATACATCCTCCCTCAGAGCTTTTAAAGGTATAATCAGTTATATAAACATGCTTTGTACGGATGAAATATACAATAATTTTACACATAAAACTAACAGTACGTATTCACACTTTAGTCTAGTAACTATGCGCTTCCTTAAAAACTTCAAATTTGAACACAATGTGGAAAATTTACAAATTTGCCAGATAAATATGTAATATCCTGCCCGACAAACATCCTATTTTTGTAGCAGATTAAATTAACTCTTATAATATGTTAACAAAAATTGGGTTATTATGAAAGAAAAACAGACTTATTACCCAGATAAATCAAAAGCCCCAATAAAAACAACAAATGGTATAAATGGAAATTCACAGTCAAATGACACTACTTATGCCATTGAAGGAGAAAAATATATTTCCTTTAATCCATTAATGTTAAGGTTGCAAAAAATAGAAGCGATCAATTCCAATTTATTAGAAACTCTTGATCAGCGAACTAAAGAGCTGGCCGAAGTAGTAGATGCAAATGCCAAATCCATTTCTGTAATTGCCCATGACCTGAGAAGTCCTTTCTGCACTGCCCTGGCTGCCCTTGAATTATTAAAGGCCAACCTGGTTCATCATAATACGGATAGTATTGAGCATTTTGTCAAAATTGCCTCCGGTTCATTACACAGTGCAATCAACCTGCTCGATAACCTTGCTGAGTGGGCAATGCTGCAAAACAATGGACAGAAATTCAGTCCGGTTAAAACTAATCTGCAGGAACTAATCAGGAGCGAAATCGAAAATCTAAGTACCTATGCAAAACAAAAAGGGACCAGTCTGAATTTTTCCATAAAGCCTGATTTGAATGTAATAATAGATCTTCAGATGGCCCGTACAATACTGAGAAATCTGATAAGCAATGCTATCAAATTTACTGATGACGGGGGAGAGATAACAGTAAGTGCCATAGAATGCCAGCCTTATGTTGAAATAGCGGTGACTGACAATGGTATAGGTATTTCTTCAGAAGACCAGAAGTGCATATTCAATGATGAAAATATTCTTTTAGGACCACACGCCAGTAACAGGCAAGGTTCGGGTTTGGGCCTAAAGCTTTGCAAGGAATTTGCTGAGATGCACGGTGGATATATCAGCGTGGAAAGCAAGTTAGGTGAAGGAAGTACGTTTAAATTCTCATTGCCGGTTTAAACTAGATCCAATCATCAGGATTATATTGACTTACCAGACTGGCATAAAAAGAATCTGATACAAACCATGCGGGTTCCATACGTTTGAAATACTGAATACGAATTATCTGCGAAATATAACTAATGGATTATAAACTTGATTAACCTGATTTGTACGTATGAAAATGTATATCTTTTTTAGTTAATTTGTACTTTCATGAATCAATAACATAATACTGATAACCTGCAAAAGTTCTGCAAATTAAAGCATATATCTGACTATGAGTGCGAGGAAACTGAGATCATCAGTATCTCCTAAAGAAAAAATAACTGATTCACATAACAGCAATTTTCCAGTTGCAGGTATCGGTGCCTCGGCCGGCGGACTTGAGGCTCTTGAACAATTTCTTGGGAATGTACCTGGAAATAGCGGAATGGCATATGTTATTGTACAGCACCTGGATCCCACACAAAAAGGCATGCTGCCGGAACTTCTTCAGCGGGTAACCAAATTGGAATTGCACCAGGCAAGAAACCGGATGACTGTAAAGCAAAACTGCGTATATGTAATACCTCCCAACAAAAGCATGTCAATATCAAAGGGAGCACTATATCTGTCCGAACCACATGAAGCAAGAGGCAGAAGGCTCCCGGTTGATTTTTTCTTCCGCTCACTGGCAGACGAAAGAAAGGAACTGAGTATAGGCATTATTCTTTCAGGAATGGGCTCAGACGGTAGCCTGGGACTTCGTGCCATAAAAGAAAATAACGGAATAGTGATGGTTCAGGAGCCATCCACTGCAAAATTCGACAGTATGCCCCGTAATGCCATCGACTCTGTTGTAGCAGATATTGTGGCTTCTCCAGTTGACATGCCGGGAAAGCTTGTTGACTTTTTTAAGCAGGTTCCGGTTCTTAATTCCGGCACGGACGTTGAGGTTAAAGATAAAAGTGCTCTTGAGAAAATTGTTTTATTGCTGCAGACCTATACTGGTAATGATTTTTCATTGTATAAAAAAAGTACAATGTATCGCCGCATAGAAAGGCGTATGGGTGTTCACAAGATTGATAAGATTTCTGAATATGTAAACTTTTTGCAGGAGAACCCAAGTGAAGGTGACATCCTTTTCAAAGAAATGATGATAGGAGTCACGAATTTTTTCCGGGATCCTGATGTCTGGGAGAAATTAGGGAACAAGGCGATTCCGGATGCAATAGCCAATTTACCGGCCGGTTCAGTATTGCGTGCATGGGTGCCAGGCTGTTCATCAGGGGAAGAGGCATATTCACTTGCTATAATTTTTAAAGAATCGCTTGAAAGAATCAGTTCGAAAAAAAACATTAAATTACAGATATTTGCCACCGATCTGGACAATGATGCAGTCGAGGTAGCCAGAAAAGGTATTTATGCTGTAAATATTGCAAATGATGTATCGGCCGATCGTCTAAACCGTTATTTCGTCAGATCAGATGACGGCTATTGTGTCAATTCAGAAATACGGGAAATGGTTGTGTTTGCCCAGCATAACCTTATCATGCATCCCCCTTTTATCAATATTGATATCATATCGTGCCGTAACCTGCTTATATATCTGGATGCAGAACTGCAGAAAAAAATAATCGGACTGTTTTACTATAGTCTTAATAATAAGGGAATTTTGCTTCTTGGCAACTCTGAAACGATTGGAACCCTTGGTCATCTTTTCAACACTGTGAATGGCAGACATAGAATTTATACAAGATCCGCCAATGCCCTGGCACCCGATATGTTTAATTTCCCCTCTGCCTTTTCACGCCCAAAACCGGTAAATTTTGCAAAACAAACAGAGCCGGTAAGCACCAGGACTATTGAAACAATTGCCGATCAATTCTTGTTGACTCGATTTGCGCCTCCCGGTTTACTGGTAAATGAAAATGGTGACATAATTTACATAAGCGGCCGAACTGGAAAATACCTTGAACCTGCTTCCGGTAAAGCAAATATGAATATTTTTGCAATGCTAAAGGACGGTTTGCGACAGGAAATTACTGTTGCTTTTAATCAGGTTGTCAGAAAAAAGGGATCACTCGTATTGCACAATATCAAAGTAGGTGCAAATGGAAATATACAATATGTAGATGTTAAAATACAATGGATAGATAAGCCGGAGCAAATAAAAGGTATGCTTATGATTGTATTTATTGATCTGCCGGAGATTTCCGGTACCGGTCAAAATTCTGAAACAATTAAAAAATCATCCGGCAGGTCAAGGGAATCTGAACTTGAGAAAGAATTGCTGCATTTACACGAGCAGATGCAGAGCACTCTCGAAGAGATGCAGACCACGCAGGAGGAACATAAATCTACCAATGAAGAATTACAATCAGCCAATGAAGAACTGCAATCCGCAAATGAGGAACTCACTAGTTCAAAGGAGGAGATGCAAAGCCTGAATGAAGAGCTTCAGACGGTGAATGCAGAACTTCAGGCTAAGATAGATGATTTTTCGCGGATTGATAATGATATGAAAAACCTGTTAAACAGTATCGATATAGCTACTTTATTTCTGGACAAGGAATTGAATATCCGCCGCTATACCAATCAGGCAACTAAAATTTTCAAGATTATTAAAAGCGACATTGGCAGGCCATTCACCGATCTGGTTTCCAACCTTGATTACCCCGGAATGACCGGTGACGCCCTCGAGGTATTAAGAAAACTTGTATTTATACAAAAGCAGATTCCCGGTAAAAACCAGCAATGGTTTTCTGTACGCATCATGCCCTACCGGACCTTTGATGATAGAGTAGACGGGCTGGTCATAACTTTCATCAACATCACCGATCTGGTGCAGGCGGAAGAAAAATTAAACGAGAAAGAGCAAATCAGGAGAGTGCTCCTTGATTCAGCATCCGGGATAATTGTTCAATTATCAAAAGACCTGAAAATAGTTGAATTTAACCCTGAAGCCGAACAATATTTTGGCACAAAGCGTTCATGTGCTATAAATCATGATTTTATTCAATTGTTCATTCCCGAACCTATGCAGAGAAAAGCAGAAAGCTCGCTGAATAAGATGTTGAAAAACTCACAGGATGGGAAATTTGAAGTCCAGAGAATGAAGGCTGGTGAAAATGAGCCGGTTGTTGAATGGTCGGTGAAAATTATTTTAAATAAACAAAAAACATCAACAGGATTGATTTTAACAACTAAAAATAAATAGCGATGAACAATAATAACCAGGAATATACTTATGCAGGTATGCTTCGCCAGAAAGCCGAAGAACTATTAAAAGAGAAGATTAAAAAGGAGGAAGTGCCTGTTCCTGAAATAGATGATAAAAAACTCCTTCACGAATTGCAGGTTCACAAGATTGAGCTGGAGATGCAAAATGAAGAGCTGCGCCAGGCGGTTGAAACGGCAGAAACGGCTTTAAGAAAGTACACCATTTTGTACGATCTGGCCCCTATGGGTTACCTTACCCTTGAACGCGACGGCACGATCTGCGAACTGAATTTCACTGCTGCAGATATGCTGGGCGAGAGACGTTTCAGTCTGGTCAATAACAACATTAAACTTTTTATTAACAGTGGTTCATTGTCTGAGTTCAACAATTTTTTAGATAAAGTCTTTGACAGCAAATCCAAAGAGTCATGTGAAGCGAAGCTTGGTAATGATAACCATTTATACCACGTTTTCATGGAAGGCATAGTCACAGGGGAAGACCAGCGATGCCTTCTTTCGGTTGTTGATATTTCCAGGTTTAAAAAGTAAGAAAGTTTTTAAATCAGGTAAGTGCATGTACCCATAAATCACTTTTCTGCTGATAAGGGAGAAAAAATGTGAATCATGGAAATGAACAAGCCTTGCTTTTATGATATGGAACTTAAAAATATATAACTTATATTAAAATTAATGTAATGCTTGAAATTTTAGTTCAGATATCTTTGAAATGAACTAATAATCTAATATTATGCCTCTATTAAATGTTTTAATAATTTTAATTGTAGCAGGTGTCCTGCTATGGCTTGTCAATAATTACATACCAATGGACCGCAAAATTAAAGGTATTCTCAATTTTGTAGTTGTTATTGTTGTCATCGTTTGGCTTCTTAATATTTTCGGGATCTTTAATTACCTGAAAGATATACAGTTATAGGGCCAATATTTTGATAATCAAAGCCAATCTGGCTGATCTAATTTAAGATCATTTTCTGGGATATAATTGAATTTAACCTAACCACATTAACTGTTTCCAGTGTGGATCAGAATCTTTCATTGATAAAACCCGTCAT
Organism: Bacteroidales bacterium; assembly: GCA_007120695.1. GTDB lineage: Bacteria > Bacteroidota > Bacteroidia > Bacteroidales > PUMT01 > PXAP01. The sequence goes on from SKND01000270.1 coordinate 6,832, forward strand.
TTGTATCTGAACTATTTAGAACGACAAAGTGAATCTTTCTTTCCAAAAACTTTTTTTGTCTAGCAACCATATTTACGATTTTTGCCTTTATGGTTTTGGCTAAACCCATTCATCCCTGTCAATTCTGCCTGATAAATATACTATAGTGTCATTTATAACCTTAATATCCTGTTGGGTTATTTACATCATTAACCCATATTTGATCTGATAAGTTATTTGTCATAATTATTAAAATAGAGGCTGCCTGGTAATTCAGGCAGCCTCTATTTTATTTTTTCAGATTACTTATTAGTACTAAGGTAAATTCACTGAATTGCCGTCAAGCACAACTGCGGTTTGCGCCAGCACTCTGCCATTTATTTATCAAATTGGTTTAATACCCCGACCCTCTGGGTCGGAAATAATAAATTCCATTTGATACTTCGGGGCTCTGCCCCGGGGTAGTTCATTGATGCTCCGGTTTGAAAAGTAACCCCTGTCATCGATAATATTACTCCTTCAAAATGCGAGGTTGTTCCTAAAGTTGCCTGTCCTGCCACTTGCCAGAAAATGTTTTTAGCCTGAGCACCGTCATTTAAAATTATACTAACAATTTATTTAAAACCGGTATCCCAGTGAAAGGCCGAATCCTGTATTTTTGACTGATAATTCTTCACTATAGACTGCCACGGTCCTTTTGTCTTCGGGATTGATTTTCAGCATGCCAAGCTGTGCATTAAGCTGGAGGAATAAACCACCAGCCATTTCATACCCGGCAAAGATGTTACCACCTGCGTCAAATGGCCTGAAATAAGGCGTTTCATAAGGATCACCAGACTCCACTACATTTTTGAATTCAACATCTGTTTCAATGCTTACTGAGTTGGATCCCAAAGTTGCATTACCTGTAATGCCGTAACCTATATAAGGGCCAAATCCTAAAGTTACAAATCCATTTCCAAGCAAACCTTTATAGACCAGATTTATAGGTATTTCAATATAAGAAAGCTTGTATGTTCCTGTTAATGACCCCAAACTGCTTTCAGAACCTTTTAGGGAAAAAAGCACGCCAGGCTGAAAATAAAAATCAGGTGCAACTGGAATCTGTACATTAAAACCAGCATGATAGCCAATGATCATATCATTATCCATTTGGTTGCCGCTATTATCTTTGCCGTTAAAATTCTGGAAATTCACACCACCCAGGATGGCATAGGAAGTTCTTGCATTATCTGTACCCTGGGTAAAAGCCAAAGATACAGAAAGCATTAAAATCAATGTAATAAAGAAAAGTCTTGTTTTCATAATAAATATTTATGTTAAATTACTGAAATTATTGACCTTACAGTAACAATATTTTTACGCTCAGTTAAACTCACATGCTATCAATTTATCATTGATCAAAATTTTTAAGATGTGAATAATGTTATTTTGTGAGCATAGTGAAAATATTGTCATGGAGGTTCCATTTCAAATTGTTTTTCTTTTTGCAACTGTTGGTTAATTGGCTGCTTCTTTTTCAGCTTCAGCCTTCATTTTTTCATTAGCAGTAATCAAAAACTCAACCCTGCGGTTCTGAGTACGACCATCTGCTGTATCATTATCATATTTTGGTAAGGTTTCGCCAAACCCTTTGACTGTAAGCCGGCTGGTATCAATATTCCTGCTTGCCAGAAAACCTGATACAGCACCTGCACGTCTTTCAGATAACGCCTGGTTGTATGATTCACTGCCACTGCTGTCGGTATGACCCTGCAGCTCAATATCAGTTTCTGCATAACTGTTCAGAACCAGGACCAGTTTATCCAGATTGGCTTTAGCTTCTTCTGACAGGTCAGACTGGTCAAAGCCAAACAGAACGTTACTGTTGAACTCTACAACTATGCCTTCACCTACTCGTTCAACATTTGCGTCAGGAACGGTTTTTTTAATTTCCTCAGCCTGCTTGTCCATCTCATTTCCAATGACTGCACCCGCGGCACCGCCAACTGCTGCCCCGATAATTGCACCCAGCGCTGTGTTACCCGAAGCCCTTCCAATCACTGCGCCACCTGCACCACCTGCAGCAGTTCCGATAACAGCTCCTTTTTGTGTCCTGTTCCAGGAGGCACAACCTCCAAATATCATAATTGTACTAAATAATACAATCACACTCAATATTGAATTTTTCATATTTATAAGTATTAATTAGTCAGCAAAGATAGTTTCATGATTCCCGGTTAATGTTACATAACCATGATGAAGAATTACATGATTCACACATTTGTAAATCAAATTCGGCCGATCATACTTAATATTTAGTAATCATTCATTATATCTGACAATAAATAAACCTGCTTTTCTTAGATGTACGAATTATGCAACTTTTAATATGGATTTTGTAACACTTTCCGGATTTTTATGACCCACCTTTGCTAAGTGCAAAATTTGCACAACAGGAATCTCAGATAGGTTTTTAATTTTTAAAAACAGAAGCTATGAAAACAAAAAAGATGACTTACCTGGCAAAAACATTGTTTTTAGGGATTTTGACAACATTTAGGGTATTTACATTTCATCCGTTTACTACCAACACTTTTTAAACAGTATCTACCCTGAAATCAACAAGGGTATTTATAACAGCCGAAGACGACGGAGATTTGTAGTAACCCGGTTTCACAGTTTTTTTAACAACAGAATAATTGTAAGGTTGATAATTAATAAGGGCTGATTATGAATAACCCTAATTTATTTATTCCCGGATCAAACCAATCGGTATTAAACTATTTCATTCTTATGAAAAAAATAATCTGGCTGATTCTTGCCGCATCACTTTTAACAGGATGTGTGTTAAATATGGTGACCGGCCGCAAACAACTAAGCCTTGTAAACGAGTCAGAGTTACAGTTAATGGCTGCCGATCAATACAGTACATTCCTGTCAGATAACAAAGTATTAAATCCCGGAAACAATAAAGATGCTGCAATGGTCCACCGCACAGGTACGAATATTGCAAATGCCATAGAGAAATATTATAGTAGCAGGGGACAGGAATTAATACTGGAGGGGTATAAATGGGAGTTTAGCACTATCGATAGTAAAGAGGTTAATGCATGGTGCATGCCTGGAGGGAAAGTGGTTATATATACAGGCTTGTTGCCGGTTACCCAAAATGAAACTGCACTGGCAATTGTAATGGGCCATGAAATTGCCCATGCGGTAGCAAAGCACGGGAGTGAAAGAATGAGTCAGGCCCTGGTTCAGCAAATGGGAGGCATGGCATTATCTGTTGCAGTATCCCAGCAACCCCAGAAGACTCAGGATCTGTTCCTGATGTCTTTCGGTATAGGAAGCACTATAGGTGCAATGCTGCCCTGGTCCCGACAGCAGGAAACGGAAGCAGATAAATTCGGACTTATATTTGCGGCTATGGCAGGGTATGATCCACGGGAAGCCATTCCTTTCTGGCAAAGAATGTCAGCAGCAGGCGGTGGAAGTCCACCGGAGTTTTTAAGCACCCACCCTTCCGATGATACCAGGATGAAAAACCTTGAAAAATTCATGCCGGAAGCTCTGAAATTTTATAATCCAGTTAAATAAACGGCAGTTAACAAAGCTTGCCAAAACTACAAATCAGATGGTCGATAAAAAGATAATCCAAAATGCACTGAGCTCTACATGGGAAATAGATGACAACCCGATATGGAATTCCGGTAACCATTTAAATGGTCAAAGCAGTTTAACCTCATATTTAATTTATGACATTTTTGGTGGCGAAATCCTGAAAAAACGCAAGGATAAAGGCTGGCATTTTTTTAATATGATTGGTGGCCGGTATGTCGATTTTACGACCCCGGAAATAGATAAAGCTTCTGATATTAATTTAAATGAAATTCTTATCTCTTCTCCGAAAGAAATAGATAAATACTTTGAGAAAGAGGATTATTCTAGCTTTTACCTGGAATTTGTTATTGCATTTGAACAATTGGTAGGCTTGGGAAATCAGGATTCTGAACCGGCGAAAAGACATAATGAGCAGATATCACATAATTCATATAATTGGTGTTAAAAACCAGGGTAAATGTGTAAATAGCAAGCAAATCTGCTAATTTAGCATTGCCATACCCGATAATGCCACCCTTCTGATTAGTTTCCCGTTTTGAAGCAAATACTATTGCCGGGAAAGCATTGGAAATCTTTAACATTTATTTCTTGCACAAGGGCTGTTTGTGACAAAAAAGCCCAGGAAGCCTCCAGGTAAAATATTTTGAAAAGCATCACCCGATATCATTGAATCCATGTGTTGTCTTTCTGTAAAATAAAATAGACCGAAGCTGCCAAGTGCTCCAATGAATATTGCGATCAAAGTTCTTCTGAAGTTTTGTGACTTCAAACTTTAAACAAAAATTCATTCATGTTGTTTGGATAGCATTATAATTACCAAAATGGCTCAGAATATTTATGATATAAAGGCTGCAACCCTTAAAGGGGAAGAGATCAGCCTCGAACAATACAGGGGGAAGATCCTGATAATTGTAAATACTGCAAGTAAGTGCGGTTTTACCGGGCAGTATGCCGGACTTGAAGAGCTTTACCGGAAATACCGGGAAGACGGAATTGAGGTCCTTGGATTTCCCTGTAACCAGTTTGGAAACCAGGAGCCGGGTGATGCCACTGAAATTGAACAGGGATGCCTGATAAATTACGGTGTCTCTTTTCCGATGTTTGAAAAGATTGAAGTAAATGGTAAAAATGCTCATCCTCTATTTCAATTCCTGAAAAAAAATCTTTCAGGATTGCTCGGAAGCCGAATCAAATGGAACTTCACCAAATTTGTTGTGGGGCGTGATGGAAGACCTTTAAAGCGTTTTGCCCCTGCCACTGCCCCTGAGAGGATGGAGAGCTTCATCAGGAATTTGATTTAAGCCATTTGGAAAATGATAACATTTTCCGTCACAAGCCAGGTACCCTCTTTCAGTTTCAACTATCAGGATATTGACAAGTCTGTTTACAGTCGAAAAGAACTTTAACAGGATTTATGTCAGGTAGCACAAGCATATATGTCCTCTTATGCGCTTATCTGTCCAATGGAAGATGAGCCGGGTTTCAATATTGATGTGTGTAGTATCTTTTCATCATTGGGTATACAATCCACAAATATGCATCTTGTTACTTTTTAAAATCATTCCAAACTTAGTTTTGGGTGTTGCATGTATTTGCTTGAATAACTGAAACTAACGGCATTAATTTTATGAATTGCATTATATTTTTTTTCCACTGGTATATTATTTGGTTATAAATTACTTAATGTTCAGATCTCATTCAGAACCACTTTAAAAATATTTAACCCATGAGAATCCACAAAGTAATTATCAGCCTGCTAATGGGATTGTTGATTTTCAACACTAACTATGCCCAGCAATTTGGAAGGAACAAAGTCACTTATGATGCATTTAACTTCAGGGTTTTTGAAACCCCTAACTTTGAGATACACCATTACCTGGA
>SKND01000383.1 GCA_007120695.1 Bacteroidales bacterium
ATATATTCTGATAAGCACGGAAAATCTCCAGGTTCTCCGGAGATTCATCTATCAAGCTATTCAACTTATCTACCTCTTCATCTTTTAGTTGCCCGTTCAAAAAACGAATGATCAAATTCTCAAACGGATCATCTATGTTAAATTCTTTCCTCATGTTCAATATATCGTTGTTATTATTATGACAAAAAAATAGTGGCTCAGGGTGACAACAATGATTATTACTCACGACTTATTTCTTTCCGGTGATAAAATCATATCCTGCAGCAAAACCAAATGAATATCCTATCTTTGAAAGTTTTTTTCAAGAGCATCTTTCAACCTCAGCAATGCCCTTTTCATCTGGGTTTTGACAGTATTGACGGATATTCCCATTTTTTCAGCTGTTTCAGAATAGCTCAGCTTTTCATCCCTGCACATCATAAAAACTTCAAGGCATTGCGCCGGAAGGCTTCTAAGAGCTTTCCTGAATTCGGTTTCAAACTCCTCAGATACAATTTTATCAATTATTCCGGTATCCAGGTTCCTGGTTTGCAGTTCAGTTTGTTTTAATACTTCTTTACGGAAAGCCTCATCCTTTTCGCTCAGATACTTTTTCCCTTTGAGGTAGTTAATGCAATTATTGTGAACGCTTCGGTACAAATAGGCTTTAAAAGTAGTTCTGATCGAGATCATGGTGCGTTTTTCCCATATCCGGATAAACGTCTCCTGCACAATCTCTTCGGCTACATCAGGATATTTAACAAATACTGTAGCATAGGTACATAACCTGGGGTAGTAATGGTTGAACAGGATCTCATAAGAGTCTTCATCACCCTCCCGGGCACGAATGAATAAAATCTTTTCAGTTTTCCTGTTTAGTCCCATTTGTTCTTAATAAGAAAAATGATTGAACCATCGCACAACCCAGCCCAATATCAATTGGGAAACTGTACAATGAGCGGTATAAAGTACATAAATATGCACAAAACTATTACACCGATAACGGAACAATGTTACAAAAATTCCCGGAAACATAAATCTGGCATAATATTTTGTCCAACAGCTTTTCCCGCACCAACGGAAGCCTTAAAACAAACATCACTTCAGATCCATCCAGATCACGGGATGCCGCACCGGCAGGTTTCGGATCATCCGGCATTTATACCAGCAACAACAAGTAAAAAAATGAATAACCTCAGGTTATTTCACATATCTGACTTAAAATGAACTACCCCGGGGCATAGCCCCGAAGTATCAAATGGAATTTATTATTTCCGACCCAGAGGGTCGGGGTATTAAACCAATTTGATAAATAAATTATTAGCATGTAATAATAGCCCTCTAAATTTACGGCCACTATCCTGGTTTGTTATTTGAAAATAACCTCGATGCATTGTTTTGCAATCATTGGAAACAATTACTTTAAACCAGCTTCTCAAGCTCAATCCCGATCTTCTTGAGAGCATAATCACTCTCCCTTAAATAGTCACCATAAACGGTTATCCAGTGAAATCCCGGCATCTTTTCAGCCAGCAGCAGGTCATCGCAGTCATAGCTGATATTGATCTGCGTGCGGCAGATCGGCATAAATGGATTATCAACTATCCTGCCGGGCAGTCCGATATACTTTTTAAAGGAAAAGTCAGGTATAATATTCGTAATAGTCTGCCCTATCTTCATTTCCACCTTGGGAGCAGCCCCGTAATCAGACTCAAAATGAGTAAGGATCCTTGCAGGCTCAAGGTTTTTCCCGTCCATCCTCCTTGGGGCCGTGCAATGTGAAATTGTTTTGATGCCGTCATGTGGATAGGTAGGATTACAGAAAAATACCGGTTTCCCGGAAATGTTGGCCATCAGTATACCTGCAGGTACAACAACGAAATCAGATTCACAGAAAGCCAGGTAACCCGCATCATTTAGCAGTCCGAGTGTCAAACAGGCTGCGGTCTTCGATACGGGCATGATCGTCCCCATGCAGTGGTTGATGGTTATAGCTTTGCAATCGTATCTTTCCATTACACGTTTCATCACTTCTTCAAGAACAAAACAATTGTCAACGAATTCCCGCTTTGTCTCCAGGGTTATTCCGCTGTCACTTAGATAGGCATCAGCCCTGCTTTTTGCTCTTGCAACAGCCTGTCTGTCAGCCATCGCTTCGCTTGTCAATTTACCCAGGTCATCGTAGGAAAACGCCCTGATATTGAACTTGTATTTATCGTTTACATGCTTCTGTACAACATCAGCCGGCTGCGACCATGCCGCTGCGCCACCCACTGCGATAATTCCGGTATTAAGTGTATTTTTTAGTCCACACAACGCTCTCAGTCTCCACAGGATCTCATCCTGGTTGTCAATTACCACATCATCAAAATCAATTCCTGGTATGGCATGTTCATCAGTGTGACGCCTGAGGTAGCGGGGACTGATTATCTCGTACCATAAGTAGACCGGGCCCGATTTATGCCGGCAAAAGAATATAATATCCTTTCCTGTTTCATGCAAGGCATCAAATATACCACTGCCACCCCCGGCAGCATATACCAGGAAAAGATCAGCCCTGTCAAGTCCGTCGATCTGTCCCAGATCATCCGTGGTACGAACCCCCGAAACCGGCATGAATTCAACCGGAAAATCAGCCGCCGCCTTAAGAGCCTGAAGCTCACTTCTTATACGGTCCGTTTCCCTGTTGGTATCCTCTTCAGTCTGAAGACCACCCCAGTTCCTCCACGAAGTCTGTTCGCGCCGCTCGGGTACTTCATAAGTCAAAACCGGCTTGACAATAAGCGGTTTCCTACTTATCTCAAAGCTGTCATCCGGCTGAACGGCAGAAAGAGCTGACCAAGAAAGGCCAGGCATAACAACCGCACCAAGTGCAGAAGTCCCTGCAACCTGCAGAAACTCCCTTCTCGTTACTCCGCCCGGAACCATATTGTGATGTCCTCCGCAACAGGAGCGGACCGGACCGAAGCCCGGATTTGAATCTGTACTGTCTTTGTTAACCATGGCAACCTCCTCTTTTATTGTTTGTCAAATAAAAATAGAGAAAAAAACCACTCACTACAAGATTCAGATGTTAAAATGTATTCATACAACTCTGCCGGAGCTAAAAATGAGACAGGGAATTTTTTCAATCACACATGCCTTTCGGCCAAAGCCACGCCAGGACATTACCGCGAGCAGAGGACGCGGGTTTCAAAGATTAACTAAATCAATATCAGAGAAAAGGATTAAATTTTTAGCCCTTTCGGGGATATTATCACTTCCGGCAGTATCCGGCATAAAAATCAAAAATAAAAGTCCCTGCCTGATTGAAGGGACTACCAATACCTTCGCCGGACAGGGACTTTTTCCTTACCTCAACCTAAACCCAAACCTCAACCTAAACCTAAACCTAAA